>JABDAQ010000074.1 GCA_013289115.1 Gammaproteobacteria bacterium | reverse complement strand
GACCAAAGCATTGTCGCTGGTGTTGAGCCAATAGCATTTTAATAATCCTTTCTCTTTCACACAGTTTAATAAAGACCATGGGTTGTAGACGGTATGGTTTCCAATCTGATAGCCGTTGTACCAATGGCGTATGTTGGCTGCTTGATCACGTAAACCGGCTTGTTCTAATAAATCCTGGACTTCTTCTTCGGTAAATCCAAAGTATTGGCCGTATTGAGCGCGTAGCATCGAATAGACTTCTATATTATTTAATCCCGAAAACAAACTTTCTTTGGAGACTCTCAGAATCCCCGTTAACACTGCTTTGAAACAATGCGGATTGTCTTTTAACGCCGATCCTAAAAATGCCCGAAATAATTCGACTATCTCTGGGTAATAGCCATTTAAATACCCCGATTGAATCGGTGTGTCGTATTCATCGATCAAAATGATCGGCGCTACTTTGTGATGGCGATGCAAATGATTCGTTAAAGTTTTCAATGAATGATCAAGTACATCCGATGATGCTTTTTTTTCTAAAATAGCACGAAACTCTTTTTGTTCTTCGTCGGCTAATGTATCTAGTAGATAACGATGCTGCCCATACAATACAGCCATCAGTCTACAAAAATTCTGATACGTCCTTTCAAACGTAGTGTATTTAAGGTCTTTGAAGGTTAAAAAAATGACCGGATACTGGCCTTGGTGTTGACGGATATTATCCGGAGCTTGTTGAATTTTTAAATCTTTGAATAGGTTTGTTGTACTCTGACTGTCTATCTCTTTAGCAAAATAATACTGCAGCATCGAAAGATTCAAGGTCTTCCCAAAACGACGCGGACGTGTGATGAGAATAATCTGTGTATCTTCGAGTATTTCCTGAATAAATAGACTTTTATCCACAAAATAACATTGATCTTGAATCAATAAGCGAAAATCACTTTGGCCAATGGGCATTTTTAATGGAGTAGATGGCATAATTTCAGTGTTTTAATTTAAAGCCTTATAGTATGCCTTATTTTGTTCGATTAACCTAAACGATGCGACTCATCGTATTGAAGCATCAATCTATAGAAGAGATTTTTTTACACTGCGAATTGTCAACAGCTCCTATCTTTATCACCACCGCATAATAAAATAATCAATATTGCATCACGATCTCGACCCGGCGGTTATTGCTATTAACAGTTACATTTCTATAACTGGAAATAAAACACGATGCGCCATGACCCTGCGTTTGCAGTCGTCGAACAGAAATCCCGCGACTCCATAAAAATGCTGTAATAACATCTGCTTGTCGCTGCGCATTGATACAAGCTGTTTCAGGATCCGGTATATTATCCGTATAACCGCGTACCCAAACATAACGATACGGATTTCTTTTGAACAAATTTGCTACTTGCACGAGCTGTACTGCACACACTGCTTTAATTCTTGGAGTATTAGGCATAGTAAGTTCTGGTTCAAAACAACGATCGCTAAAGATAACAGCACGCAAACGATCATACTCGCCGATCACTTGAACAACAGCTGGTTGATCCGGGATCGAGCGCGGCATACAATCATCCGTACATACGCCGACAGGTGGCCTCGATCGTGGCACACAGGTACTCGTACTATGGCAACCCAATAACTGCAATACTGCGATACCCAGTATGATTAAAAAAGATTTTCGCATAATACATCCTCATTCAAAATTTGATCCTGGACTGAACAAAGTTGAGTTAGCATTTAAAATAGCCGATACAGGTAAAACTCGGCCGCCTGGCAACTGAATATCAAGTAAACGCACTATGCCATTTTGCGCAGCTACATCGATACCTTTTTTGCTAGTTGCTAAAATTGTGCCCGGTATCATGCCGTGTTGTTCTATACATAAAATTTCAGCGCGCCAAATACGAATCACAATGCGGCTTGAGCAAGTATAAGCTACAGGCCAAGGATTGAAAGCACGAATTTTCCGTTCTATTTGTTGGACTGTTTGATTGTTCCAATCGATTCGCGCCTCTAACTTATGGATCTTATCCGCATAACAATGTTCTGAATCATTTTGCGGTTTAGACTGAACCGTTCTATTAGCTATCTTAGGTAAGATAGCCAATAGCGTATCTGTTCCTAACCTTGCTAAGCGATTATGTAAGATCTGACTCGTATCAGTTGCTTCGATAGGACATACTGCTTGCTCTAAAACATCCCCCGTATCCAAGCCTTTATCCATTTGCATAATCGAAATACCCGTTTGTTGATCACCTGCTAAAATAGCGCGTTGAATGGGTGCTGCGCCACGCCATCTCGGCAACAAAGAAGCATGCACATTAATACAGCCGAAAGGAAATAAAGTAAGAATGGTCGCTGGCACAATCAACCCATAAGCAATTACGATCATGATATCCGCTTGATAGGAGGCGAGAACCTCACGTTGATCATGCAAACTTTGTGGCTGTTGCACGGAAATACGGTGCGATGCAGCAAGATTTTTTACTGGGCTCAACGATAGATGCTGACCACGACCTGCAACACGATCTGGCTGAGTATACACAACCTGCACTGTATGTTCTGAAGCCAGCAGTGCTTCCAAACAAAAAGCAGAAAAC
>JABDAQ010000073.1 GCA_013289115.1 Gammaproteobacteria bacterium | reverse complement strand
TCCGTTTGTTTCCACATAAAATTCACGTGCTCACTGTTAAGTTAGGTATTGTAGATACAAAAATGACGTTCACCTCACCTTACCCACAATGGTTAAAAGCTCAGCCCGACCGTGTTGCAATCAAAATTGTACGCGCCTTAAGTCAACAGCGTGATACCGTTTATATTCCAGGTTTTTGGCGCATCATTATGTTGATCGTTCGGATCTTACCCGAATCTTTAGCAAAACGTTTTAAATTTTAGTTAATCTAACACGACCCATTCGCGTTGTACATGTTCTTGAAATTCATTAGAAATACGCTGCCAGTCAATTAAATCAACCATAAACGGCAGATCACTTTCCGAAAACGCGTCGGCAAGCAAAGCTAATGTATGTAAAGCAATTGGTTCATCCGATGCAATTATTACATCTAAATCTGAATAACGCTGCGCGCTATCTTTTGCACGCGAACCAAAAATATAAAACCTTGCATTAGGTATATACTGATGCAATACGGATTTAATAATATTACGTTCTTCAGGCATTAATTGCACAATAATTTCTCTAAATTTTGTAATAACCGTTCAACGTCTTGCATGAATGCCTGAGCAACTTTATAAACTTCTTCTGCAGTGGCTACGTTATAAGTATGTGAGGTTAAATTACGTGCATTTAAATAAGAAAACCAAGCCTCTGTATTAACAATCAATTTAATACGGGCTGCATGACGAAATATGTTTTTAATTCTATACTCATCAATTTGTATCTCTTCTCTTAAATAACGTTTTAAGATTTTCCAAGTAAGCTCAAAGGTATATTCAAACCGTTGAATACTAGCATCGCGTGTGAATTCAGTTTTTGGTTGTGTGAGAGCAGCACGTAAAGAAACAACAGCTTGTTTTAATGGAGCTAATATAATTTTTTGTATCATAAACTATCCATTAAAATCAGAAGATATGCTAGAGTCTCTATAAATTAGCTAGATCCTGCTCAGAAATATCAGTCATTTCTTTAATCAATCTTTTATCTAAGCCCCTTGCCAACATTCGACGAGACATGGAGAGACGAAGGCGTAGTCGAGAAGCCCCGGAAGGCGTGCGTTGACGGGCGAAGCAGGAAACGCGTCATGCCGTCAAGTCACTGTGAGAGCAATGACGACGGCCCCGAAGGCCACCCGGTTAGGGTGACTGCCGTAGGGGTCTCCGGCACTGTGAGCGCAGGACGATCCGGGTCCATTACTAGTCGCGTTATGCGAATTTATTTTGGGGCCACGATGGCCAAAATGTTTCATGAGCATAGCGACTCTCTGATTCTTAGCTATCGTTATCCCTTCTTGCCTCCCCTGCTCGATCAGCTGAGGCCCTAAAGTAGCTATAAAATCTTGTCTTATTTGCTGCACCATCGTCATAATATCTCCTCTTAGTGCTTCTCCAACTCTTGCCTATAAACTAGCAAAAAATTGCTTGTAATCCGCTGTCTCTCCTTCATTCACTACGTAATATAACACACTCTTGATTTGCTCCGGCGTTAAAATATTCTCCACCACTTGCTTCACAAGATGGAGTGAATTCATCATTAACATTCTACCAATTAAACAAGGTACCATCTACTTTGCGATTAATTGGTAAATAGGCACGTTCGTAAGGATACTTGGCAGCAAGTTTTTCATCAAAATCTACACCTAAACCGGGTGCATCACCTGGATATAAATAACCTGCATTAAAACTATAATGATGTGGGAAAACTTGATCGGTCTCTGGAGTATGTCGCATATATTCCTGAATACCAAAATTATTGATCGCAATATCAAAATGTAAGGAAGCGGCCATATTGATCGGAGATACATCAGTAGGACCATGGCAACCTAATTTAATTGAGTAAACTTCTGCCATACCCGCAATCTTTTTCAAAGGCGTTAAACCACCCCCGTGAACAATAGACATTCGTACGTAATCAATTAATTGTTCAGTAATTAGCATATGTGTATCCCACACTGTATTAAATACTTCGCCCACAGCTAAAGGTGTTGTAGTATGTTTGCGAATGAGGCGAAATCCTTCTTGTAATTCAGCAGGTACTGTATCTTCTAACCAAAATAAATGATAAGGCTCTAGTTCTTTTCCAAGACGCGCCGCTTCAATCGGCGTTAGGCGGTGATGTGCATCATGCAAAAAATGGGGATCATCGCCATAATTGTCACGCAGTTTGGCAAATAATTTGGGGACATAATTAAGATATTTTTCAGTAGAAAAAACACATTCATGCGGCAAGCCTTTGGTTGCAGGCTCATAATACAATTTATCTTTAGCAGAGACGCCATAACTATCAGGCATACCCGGAACACCTGTTTGTGCACGTACGGCCAAATAACCCATCTCCAGATATTTACCAACTTCAGCTACCGTTTCATCAATATTGCTGCCATTGGCATGCCCATAAACCATGACACCTTTTCGACTTTTTCCACCCAATAAATTGTATATGGGTGTATTCAATGCTTTACCTTTTATATCCCAAAGTGCCACATCAACAGCAGAAATTGCAGCCATAGTAATAGGTCCACGTCGCCAATAAGCACCACGATATAAATACTGCCA
>JABDAQ010000072.1 GCA_013289115.1 Gammaproteobacteria bacterium | reverse complement strand
AGCGACGCGGGCGCGTGATGAGAATAATCTGTGTATCTTCGAGTATTTCCTGAATGAATAGACTTTTATCCACAAAATAACATTGATCTTGAATCAATAGACCAAAATCACTTTGGCCAATGGGCATCTTTAATCGAGTAGGCAACATAATTTTAATGTTTAAAATTAAAGCTTGATAGTATACCTGATTTTGTTAGATTAAAGTCATCATGCCTTATGATGGGACAGATAGAAAAACTCTTTACATCCGTAGAAGATCTGAGTGCTTGCTCTTTAAATCATTTGAATAAGTCAGAAATCTTAGCCAGTATTTTTCATGAAATAGTGGATGTGGCTTCAGAAAAAATGAAGCATCTTTCAGAGGAACAAAGTACAGCATTAGTAAAAGAATTGAAAGACGCTTTAAAAAAAGCGTCCGACAGTTTAAAAAACGACTACGAATATTATTATCGAGAAACTCCCGCACCATTAGCGCAAGATAAAAAGAGTATTCGAAATTTTCTCGAGACTCAATACCATGACGATTCAAAAAATAATTATTTTCATCAGTATCAGTTCAAGCAACCGATATGACACAATGTCGAACCAGGATGTGTGTGAAGAATATTTTAAATGTGCTTTTAAATGGCTTGATAAACGGAAAAAAGCGATCGAAAAAGAAATAAATATTTCTGGATGGGCGAGAAGTTGTTTTAAATTCTTTCCAGTTTGTTTCAAGCCTAAGCGTAGTTTCATTATTTCTGATATACAGAGCAAAGATATTGTCGCACTACAGGATGAATTAGTTGAAATACAAGCTGTCATGAAACGTTTGAAAAAATTTGAAGCGGCTGTGAACGATAGCTTTAATCAATGTATCTGTTACAAGTGATGATCGATCCGAATGCAGTAGCAAAAGCAACGACGCAAGACAATCCTCCTATTTACATGATAAATCCAGGATGCGGATACGGTGTGAGCCTAGATTTCATTGACATGGCTTTAGATTTGTTTAGTAAATATAGTAATGATGGATCTCTTGAAAATTGTGAGATTGAAAAATTAAAACAATTGTATCAGGACGAGATAGTTTTAATACCTGAAAAAATACGTTCAAAGGATTGTAACGCATGGTTGCAATTTCAATTAGTAGAAATAATAAAGCTGTTAGAGATAGACGATGAAAAATTTTCTAGTTTTTTATCAGCAGTAAACAGCAGCGAGACTTCTGATTCTAAAGAAAATAATATAACGCCCTTGTTAGAAGAACGCCCTATTCAAAACCAGAGTCTAACCAGCTGTTGTGTTATGTAGAAAATGAGACTCAATACGCTTTTTAATTTTTCCTACATGCACTGTAAGTATTAGAATTTAGCATGTCTGGCACAAGCCACAAATATAACAGATTCAATGCCTCCGATCGATCTGCTACAGGTTCCTTGAAAAATCCAGATGATGTGTTGCCCTGTTGTTTAGCAATTTCTGCTTGAAGTAACTTATCCGCGATAGGAGATACTTTTTCTATCCATACCTTCACCTCACTTGCCTCTGCCACACGCTCTAAATACATAATAAGCGGCACGACAATTGATAATAAATCATCGTCTAAAAGATTATGATTGAGTAAAAATACTGTAGATAAAAAATTTTTAACTGATTTCTCCAACCTAGATACTGTAAAATTAAAATAAAAATAAATATCTAAATGCTGAGTTAAACTACTATCCACTAGTAACGATTTTAAGTTAGATAAAAAATCAATACTGAAATTGATTTGCGAAATTACCTGTTCTCGCGACGCGGGATTCATAAGTTTCTGCTCAAAACTTTCTCTTTCATGAATTAAAAAACGCTTATAATTACGAATAGACCCTGTGTTTACACAGACATTTAAATTAGGTATTGCTTCTACCAATTCTTCTTTACAAACAGTAATCCATTGCTGCGGCGCCATGATCGCGACAGATTTTTCAAGAAACGCTAAAAATTCATTGAGAACGGAACAATATTTTTCTCTATATTCCTCGCTACGTTCTGGATCAATGAGTTCCGCTTTAATACTTTCCAAACTTTCTAAGAATTGTGTTACTGCTGGCTCTTCGCGTATTTTATGGCATCCAGCTTTTTCTAAGGCCTTAAAATAAACATCCGCTTCTTTTGGATATTTTTTAAATTTTCTCTTCCCCATCAGATAAAGACTCCGGTTTTCCGTATTAACTATCATCTTCGTTTATTTGATACAAATTGCATAGATCTTTTTGCTCTATACCCGTTACACATGAAGAATCGAATCAAGCCGATCGAAGGTGAAGTTTTTGTAATAAACAAGGTTAAGTCATGTAAACCAATTTAAACCGCTTGCCACAAAAGGCGATGGCGATCTTTAGGAGGGTAGAACAGCCACAGTGTTGTGCTTCTCGATCATACGCCTTTTCTTCGATTTGTTTTAACGCAGCTTGAGCGGCTGTTTCCAAAAGCGCTTCAATTGTTTCTAATGTATCCGTCTTTGATACACTCACGCGTTTGAATTCCATCAATAAACTTGGTTTCTTCGGATCCTTCGATAAAATGAAATAATCATACCGCCCGTAGCCACTTTCTTTATTTGATTTCAATTCATACGCCGGATGCGATT
>JABDAQ010000071.1 GCA_013289115.1 Gammaproteobacteria bacterium | reverse complement strand
CGCTTAAGTTCTCATGCAGTACAGCAACGGATTTCAGATCGGATTGAACGCTATCCCGCGCAATTAGGCCGCGGCAGTGGATTACCGGATCGGATCGTCTATCGGGATGCAACCGCACGCTTGTTGGCACAGAATCCTAATTTAGTACTAGGACCGAATGGACAAATTGTTTTACCTCATTCTATTTGGTTTTTTGATCAAAACGTTCGAGATGCATCATCGATTACGTCATTTACCCAATGCACTTTCGAACAACCCTGCGGACCGGATCAATTTAATCAAGGCAACGTGACAAGCATTGGGAGTTTAGATTCGAATGCTACCTTGTATTTTAACGGTGGCGTGTATCTGGCCCTTGGCAACCCAAGTAGTAGAGCCGCTGCACCGACCGGTTTAGTGCTAGCGTCTAATCAAGTTTTAGAATCGCGTACGAGTAATTTTCAACAAACGGCATCGTTGGATCAACAGACGATATTTTACGGCGGCTTTCAGTTATCGGGCAATGATGCGTTGAATAATATCAGTGTGCAACAGGGAGGCGGTGTAACAACGGGTGTGATAGCAAATGCAGGGTTTAATGTGATTCAAAATTCGAATATCGGTGATGATAGCTATGCGTATGATACGGGTTTATCTTTGTTAAGTAATTCATTGACTAGCATTTCCGATTCGAATGTATGGGCAAATCACGGCGGCGTTTTTATGACTATTACAGCCGCTGGTCTGTTTAATCGAGACAATATTCAAGTTGTTGGTGAAGTCGAGGCCGAAAGTTTTATATATGGAATCATTTTATTATCTAGTAACCAGGCAAATTTAAATCAAACACAGATACAGGTGACAAACCAAGCAACGGACAAGGCAGGAAACACACGCGGTATCTATTTAGAAAATCATTCATTGTTAACACTTCAGAACAGCCGTGTTGAAGCGAATAGTAAAACTGCTAGCAGTGCAGCAGTTCTTTTGCTCGATCAGGCTCGGATCTTAGTGCAAAACAGTCAATTGTCTGCTTTGTCGCAAACAGGATCCATTGGAATTTCCCGTCAGGCTCAATCTGTAGTAACTGTTCAAGATAATAGTAACATTACTGCACGTAGCGTAAATGGCAATGCTACCGGTATTCGTTCGTTTGGTAATGCAAATGGAATAAATTCCGTGATCGATAGCACACAAATTTTTGTTGAAAGTCCGAAAGGTATGGCAGTTGGTATTAGTCCATCAACTGGAAGTTTATTCACAGTAGGTAATTTACTTATTAGCGTAAACGGATCAAATACTCAACCGTTCTCTAGCAGCAATGGTGTAACTTTGAGTGGTTCTGTTGTATGTTTCAATGGTGGTTTTAGCGGCGGAAATGTCGTGCCGTGTTTTCCTTAATTGATCCTAGTAGTTTAGGGATTACCTATTTTTTTGAAATAAAAGGGTTGCCTTTAATATAAAATCTCAATAGTTTACTTGCCCATTCTTTTCCTGCGTACGCAACGCCAATGCGCGGTTTTGAAACAATAACGGGAGAAGGAACGGTTGAAACTTCTGCGACATACAACGCTTCGTGAGTTAAATCTTTTTGGTTACATTGCATGTCAATATGCATTGCGCGACATAATAACCCTGGTCCGTTAGTACGCTGATAAATATTTTGAATGGGTTCAACAGCACGTAAGAGTATTGCGGAACCTTGCCCAACTTGTTCTGTGACGATGTTCATACAGTAATACATACCATAAACTAGAAAGACATAGGCAAAACCAGGCGGGCCAAACATAATCTGCGTACGTTTTGTAATGCCTTTTGAAGAATGTGCCGCAGGATCATGCGATCCAAGATAGGCTTCTACTTCTACGATCATGCCAATTTGTGTGCTGTACTCAGAGACGTGAACAAAATATTTTCCTAATAATTCTTGAGCAACAATAATTGTATCGCGGTTATAAAAATTGCGTGATAATTTTTTCATAGAGTAACGGAAAGTTTGATTGCTGTTCTTAACAGATGAAAAGACTAAACTATAACGACGTAAACTTACTATCAAGGGACTATCTATGTCGGATGCATCTTATTTAAAACGTGTTCAACAGATCGACAACAGTATTAAACGACTGATGCTTGCGATCAAAGCCACACAAGAGCGATTAATGACCTACGGCTTGAGTGCAGAACAATTATTTGCCAAGCCTAATAATCTTAAAAATCTATTTATTCATGCAAAAAATGTATTCAATGCGGATGAAGATGAAAAGTTTGAATACTTTCTTCCTCAAGAGATAAATAAGAAAATTTTAGCGCTTACGATCAACGATCAACCTGCTATGGAATTAACGAAAGACGAATTTGAGAAAACGAAAACTTTAGCTGCTGCACAACAAAGTAAATTAGCTTCTGAGTTATATTCACTTTGCGAATTTTTAAAATTGATTCTTGTATTTTTTATTCCAAAAAATCTCAACAATGAATTGTTCGAAGAGCACTGTGATACCTTAGGATCTGCTTTAGAAACAGCCTTAAAAGAACAAGATGCCGACAAAGTATTACAGATTTTTTCGCAAGCTTTTCCTTGGAATGAATTAAAAGATAAGCTGGGTTTGCGTCATAATTGGAAAGAGGAAATCAACGATCTCATGGAACACGTAGCACAATTGGCGGATCACGATCAGCTTGCGAAAACAAGGAATCGTTCGCGCAACTCAACTAAGGATTCCAAGTAAGAGAAATTAAAATCTTTTTAAAATTTATACTACGCTGATAATTTTCCGGAATTGACAGGGAAGTAATCTGATGCGATTAAGCTATTTACCAATCA
>JABDAQ010000070.1 GCA_013289115.1 Gammaproteobacteria bacterium | reverse complement strand
GCTATATGAATCGCACAAACACTCAATACCCATCAACAACACCCGGAGCCTACCATGACAAACGCTACGATTGAACAACGAAAAAACAAGTTAGCTATAGCACTGGACCCTCAGAGTGAATTAATCGAGTGCATCGAAAAAGCGAAAGCACTCGTTCAAGTTATGTTGTCTACGCGTTTAGAATTAATCAGCAACAAAGTATTTTATTATTTTTTATGGTCATTGAGTGATATTTTGGATCACTTGAGTTCACTAAACTGCCTCGACATTAAACAAGAATAAAATAGCTTACGCTCATTTTTCAGGAAATTAAATATCCGATATTTAATAGTGTACACGCTGATAACGAATCGCATCGCACGAAAAATCTACAGAATTAGTATATTTCTCGTGACTTAGCAACCAAGATTTTATTTTTAATTGCTCTTTTGTTTGCGATCCGCGGTAGCCACCTAAATGATGTTTGGCTGTGACACGATGACAGGGAATTAGGATCAATAGAAGGTTTGCACGACAGGCATTCCCTATCACGCGAGGATGAGTCATTAAGCGTTGTGCAAGTTCACCATAACTGAGTGTGTGACCGATTGGAATGCTGCATAGTGCTTGCCAAATCTGTTGCTGCTTTACGGTACCTTGTAAACGATAAGGTACCGTAAACATAAAAGATGGATCGTGAAAATACTGTTTTAGTTCATTGGCAGCAAGGATACCAACAGGATCTTGTGATTTTATTGGCGAATGAACTTCTGCTAATAAATCGATTCGACAAACCTGCTGCTGATTGATCTGAATACCAAGCTGGCCAATCGGAGTGTGCACGCTTGCTTGATAATCTAACATAAAGCTTCTATTTGGCTTAGCTGGGCGCCTGTTCTTTAAGGTCTGAATTTAATACAACTGATTGTACTAATTGCTGAGTTGCTTTTTTGTTTTTAAAATTCAATTTTTCTTTAATTCGCGCTGCTTTACCGCGCAAATCGCGTAGCCAATAGATCTTAGATTGTCGTATGTCACCACGACGTTTTAACTGTATGGTGTCTATCAAAGGACTGTATAAGCCAAAGGTTCGTTCCACACCTTCACCATGCGAAATCTTGCGTACGGTAAATGCAGAATTAAAACCACGGTTACGACGTGCGATCACCACACCTTCAAATGCTTGCAAACGCTCGCGCGTGCCTTCTTTAATTTTGACATTGACAATGATCGTATCACCTGCGCGAAAATCAGGATGATTTTTCTGTATTTGTTCTGCTTCGAGTGTTTGAATAATGTATTTCATAAATTATTGTGTCTGTTCGCATATAAATTCATCCAATAATACTTGTTCTTGTTCTGAAAGTATACGATTTTGTAATAGATCAGGACGTTTTTTCCAGGTTTGACCTAAAGCTTGTTTTAAACGCCAACGTTCAATCAGTTTTGGATCGCCTTTGCATAGTACATCAGGTACAGCTAAGCCATTGATTATTCTAGGGCGTGTGTAATGCGGATGATCTAATAATCCATTTATAAATGAATCTTTTTTTGTGGACATGCTATTACCTAAAGCGCCGGGTAGCAAACGAATAATGGCGTCAATTAGGCAGAGGGCTGCGAATTCTCCACCGCTGAGTATGAAATCACCGATAGACCATTCTTCTTGTACTTCGCTGTCGAGTAAGCGCTGATCAATACCTTCATAGCGACCTGTTAATAGAATGGCTGTTTTGCGTTGACTGAATGCTTGGATGCAGGCTCGATCAATTTTTTTTCCTTGTGCTGATAGATAACTGACTGTTGTGTTCATGCCTAAGATTTGTTTGGCTGCTTGAATGGTTTTATATAATGGCTGCATAATCATGACCATCCCAGGTCCGCCTCCAAACGGTCTGTCATCAACAGTTCTATGTTTGTCTTCGGTAAAATCTCTTGGATTTAAATGCGATAGTTGTATCAGTCCTTTTTTTTGTGCACGACCAGGAATGCCCACATTCAAAGCGGAGAATATTTCAGGGAATAAGCTAATGATGCAGATCTGCATCAGAAATTAGGATCCCAGACGACCCGAATAATACCTTGCTCTCGATCAACCGCTTCAATTATTTGATCCCATAAAAATGGAATGAGATGTCTTTTTTTACCGACAACGACGAGGACATCATTACTACCTGTCGCGAATAAATGATCAACGCGACCAAGGCAAATACCCTCTGTATTATAAACAGCGAGTCCTTGTAGATCAGTCCAATAGTATTCGTGTTGCATTTCATCCAGAGGTGGCAATTGTGTGCGTTGAATACAAATTTCACAACCAGTGAAAATTTTAGCTTGTTCAGGCGTATGACAATCGGGCAATGAGGCAATTAAACGATCAGCATGCATACGATACCCTGAGATATGAACAAGATGATACTTATCGGCTACTTTTAATTGCCAGGGTTGATACTGAATAATATTGACACGAGGTTCTGTATAAGAATTGATTTTCACGCAGCCCTTTATGCCATGAGGTTTTCCGATCACGCCTAAAACAATGAATGAACTAGACACAGTGAATCAAACTATTTAAAGTACTGCATCATCATCGGTTTGTTTGATTTGTTTTTGCTTTTTTAGAGTCTTGAGTAAGCGTTTAACGGGATCAGATGCTTGTGCCCCTATTCTATCCCAATAATCGATCCTATCCTGCACAACATGCAATGCAGTTTCACCTTCAATTGCACGAGGATTGTAATATCCTAGCTTTTCTATATAGCGTCCATCACGAGGACTGGTAGCCTCTGTTAATACGATGGTATAAAATGGACGTTTTTTACTACCACCGCGTGCCAAACGAACTCTCAGCATATGAACCCTACTTACACAAATTTATAATTAGATAGACGGATACCTTTCTCGAATTGAGAAACGCATTCTACGGG
>JABDAQ010000069.1 GCA_013289115.1 Gammaproteobacteria bacterium | reverse complement strand
TACCCGATACTACGATACAAGAAACGTTAGCGCGATTTTCTGGCGTAAAAAGACGCTTTCAAATACTCGGTGAGCTTGTTATTCAAACAGGCTGTGTCACATTGATCGATGATTACGGACATCATCCAACAGAAATTTCGGCTACTTTACAAACGATTCGTAGTGCTTGGCCTGATCGACGTCTTGTAATGGCGTATCAACCTCATCGATATACACGTACGCGTGATCTGTTCAATGATTTTGCGCGCATATTGTCCGAAGCGGATATTTTATTATTATTAGAAGTTTATGCAGCGGGCGAAACACCCATCGTCGGTGCAGATAGCAGCGCTTTGGCAGAAACTATTCGGGCTCATAGAAAAGTCGATCCAATTTTTATTGAAAATGCAGGTAAATTATTAGAAATTATGCCCACTGTTCTGCGCGATGGCGATATATTGCTCATGCAAGGCGCCGGTAGTATCGGCACGATTGCTACTCAATTAGCTGATTCTGGTTTCTAACTATTTTTTATATAACATTCTATGATTCATGGTCAATTATTAGAAAATGAACCTATGGCGCACTACACCTCTTTTCATGTGGGTGGACCAGCGCGTGTTTATATACCCCATGATCTACAGGACTTACTGCAATTTCTACCTCAGATCCCCAGCATAGAACCAATCTATTTCCTTGGCTTAGGAAGTAACACATTAGTACGAGATGGCGGTCTAAAAGGAACAGTCATCATTACGAAAAATAATTTAAAACAGATCGATTTATTAGATAGCAACACAGTACGTGTTGAAGTTGGCGTACCCTGCCCTATGTTTGCGCGTTACTGCGCACGCAATCATTTAGAAGGCACTGAATTTCTGATAGGAATTCCAGGAACCATCGGAGGTGCTTTAACGATGAATGCAGGCTGTCACGGCGGTGAAACTTGGAATTTTGTTGAAGCGGTAGAAACGATTGATAGACAAGGCGTACAGCGCATACGTTATCCAGACGATTATCAGATTGCCTATCGTCATGTAATCGGTCCTAAAAATTAATATTACGTAGCAGCCCATTTTCGTCCACGCAAAGGTGAGCAAACGAAAGCTTTAGAAAAAATTCGTACCTTGCTACAAAAACGTGTTCAAGCACAACCTTTAAATGCACCGAGCTGTGGTTCAGTATTTCGAAATCCTCCCAACGAGTACGCAGCGCGTTTGATCGAACAGTGCGGTTTAAAAGGCAAACGTGTTGGTGATGCGAGCGTATCATTAAAACATGCCAATTTTATTATCAATCATGGCCATGCACGTGCCTCAGATATTGAAACGCTCATCGAACATATTCAAACAACCGTTCTGGATCAACATCAAATCCAGTTAATTCCTGAAGTTCATATCATCGGCACAGCCGAATAAAATGAATCTGTTCTGTCCAGAAACGAAGCTTCCAAAAAAAAATACGTTTGTATTGCTGAGTTTATTCTGCATCGCCTTGCTCGGTACCGCTTGGTTAAGCGATGATTCTGCCATTACGCTACGCACTGTACTGAATTTTTTGCATGGTTTTGGTCCTAATTTTAATAGTGATGAACGGGTACAAGCTTACACACATCCTTTATGGTTTTTATTAATAACCGCGTTAACCATCATCACAGGCAATATATTCGTAGCTGTTTTTTTTCTATGTATTAGTTGTTCTCTCCTGACGCTATGGTTTTTATTACGCTATATCGCGCGAGACTATAAAACCATGCTGCTAGCACTGGCGATCCTGCTCTTATCAAAAGCCTATCTTGATTTTTCTACCTCAGGTTTAGAAAATTCTTTATCGCATTTATTAATCGTACTGGGTGTTATTCAAAGTTTAAGCGTACTTGAAAATAAAACGCAAACACAGCCTACTCCTTGCTTGATGACTTTCGCTTTACTGTATTTAAGCCGTCCAGATCTCATATTATTAGTGCTACCGATCGCTTTACTCATCCTGTATCTAAGCTATCGCACATTCAAACAATTGTGCAAAACGCTTTTTATTATCAGCATCGATGTTAGTAACAATCGCAATTGTGGGTCGCAAATATAAGAAGGACGCATCGCTTTCATCCGCTTCTGTTACTAGATAAGGTCCAGTGCCTAAGCGTGCATTACCTCCTAGCGTGTCGAGGCGTCCTCCAATGATGAAACTTGGATCTTTACCATCTGCTTCGAGCAAGCAAGCTGTCAAACCCGTAGTTGTTGTTTTTCCGTGCGTGCCTGCCGTTGCGATGCCATAACGAAATCGCATCAATTCTGCAAGCATAGAAGCACGTGGCACGATTGGAATGCCTGCTTTGCGTGCGCTCATGAGTTCTATGTTATCATTCGGTACCGCGCTAGAACGCACGATAACGCCTGCTTTTTGGATGTGATTCGCATGATGGCCTAACATGATCGTTGCGCCTAATTGTTCTAGATGTTTTGTCGTTGCATTCGCCGCCATATCAGAACCAGAGATTCGATAACCTTCCTGAAGAAGTATTTCTGCAATTCCTCCCATACCTATACCACCGATTCCAATAAAATGGATTGGGTCTGTGCACAGCAACGGTTTGTAAGGAAATGGATGAATCATAATAAATTATGCGATTTTATTAGGTTACTAGAATAGTAGGTTATGGTATTATTTTGATTTTTCAACTCTAAGGTATGGCGTATGTTATCTGTTTTTTTCTAGATACGCAATTGGCTGTTTGCATTATATTTGTTTGCTTCTTCTTCTTGCTGTGTTATTGCCTACGATCGGTCATTGTGAAACGTTTACACCCAACGCATCCTATCAGGTTTGTTATACACCCCAACAAAGTTGTACAGATCTTATTGTTTCAGCTGTACAACACGCTAAAAAACATATTTATGTGCAATCCTACAGTTTCACTTCACGTCCTATTGCACAGGCTTTGGTAGAGGCACAAAATCGTGGTATTCCTGTTTTTGTTATTTTTGACAAAAGTATATTTCTTCATCCCAGCTATGTTCTAGATTTATTTAAAACTTCCCATATACTCATGTGGGACGATGATAAAGTTGCCATTGCACATAATAAGGTTATGGTCATTGATGATGA
>JABDAQ010000068.1 GCA_013289115.1 Gammaproteobacteria bacterium | reverse complement strand
AATTGTGTTCGCCGCCCAGCAACATTCATACAGAAACTTACGGTTTGGTTGTTGCAGTCCCCACTCAAACCGTAAGTTTCTGTTCAAATTCGCCCGCTGATCCTTGCTTTATCAATCTGATGCCTATCACATAATCATTCATCTATCTTTTTTATAACCTAATAGACTAATAGACATAATCCTAACCTCATCTCGATTCAGACAAGCACTTCTATAGTTGTTCAAAGAGGTAAAGTAAGATGCCAGGACAACACGCGCTGAATTAGGAAGTGTTTGATTTGCTGTTAGAAAAATTCAATCGACAAGAAGAGCGAGGACCTATCCTTTTAGAATTGATTCAGTCCAGTCAGTTTTTTTCAGAACCCGACTTCACTAAGGTGCTTGCTTTTGCAGCAACCAGTGAAGATCCTGAACGACTAATCCCTGAATTACTCCGTGCGCGCATCCAATTACCAAGCACAGACTTAGAAAATACATAAATCATTCAATCGCTCATGCAAGAAATTATGTTGGCCAGGGCGGGCAGCAAAAATTTAGATCAATTGGAAAAAAAGATTGCGCACCTAATGCATGATTTTCAAAGGTTGAATCAATTCGCAAAGCAGCTGGTCAAGGTAGAAAAGGACTATGAAGAACAATCTAAAACATCTTTAAGAACTTTACGTGGTTTATTTAAATCAGAACAGCCTCGTGCAAACGAACGAGAAAAACTGATGGCACTCATTCGTTCTGCCTATACGCAATCGGACGTGCCTACGCCAAAACGCTTGAAAGATCTGCTTGAGTCCGTGAAGCAATTGCGAGATAAAGTTGCATCCAATCATGCCAAGCAAAACACAGCGCGTTCTTTTAAAACGCAAAGCTTATTTGAGACCTGATTAACTCAGACGATCTTAGAAGAAGAGAAAAAACCAAAAGTACATTTTTTTAACGTAGAAAATATAAGAGCACAAACCTACGACCTTCCAAAGCTTTCAAAAGAAGAACAAGATAAGGAAACTCAATCTGAAAAGAAAATCTTTGAAGAAAAACAAGCGATAATAGACTCTGCGCTCCAAAGATTAAAAAACTTAAAGATTATTATCAGTCCCGATAAGGAAAAAGAATTTAACAAGATTAAACAGTCGACGCTGGTTGAACACTGTAGAACTATTCACGAGTGCCTCGATGATAAGAAATTAAAAGCTTCTTGTCGATCAAGCTTGGGTGCGGGTAAAACAGTTAAAAGATCATTACAGGCCTTTTATAAAGAAAATCAGGACCCTGAAGAACAGCGTTTACAAGACTTAAATAGAAGCACGGAATCAAATGAAGATCGCATTGCTCAATGGCACCGGATATATGATGCTTCCAAATCTACAGAAAGAAATCTGGATTCCTTTAAAACAAAAGACTCAAATCAGCATACCCAATCAAGTAGTTTGTTTCGAAATAATGCGGAGCAAACTGAGCCTACTCCTCAACAAAATCCTTTCAAACCATCCAAATGTGCTGAACTTAAAGCCAACGGTTCTTGGATCGGATACCGATATTATTCTTTCTACCTTGGATGATGCTAAAAAAGTTCGGCGTTATTTCTTTCATTTAAAAAGCGGTAAATCAGTTCCAGAAAAAACAACGTACGCGATTAAATTTACCTATCCGAGAGAGGAACAGGAACAATTATTTCAGAAAATTCACGAAGGAGTACAGGGCCTTGCAAATACACCGCTAAATCCAAAACTGTATCATTGGGATTACAGTTTTCATGGAACACGTTCCATTATGCCTTTGCATATTTTTGATGATGGACAATTCACCTATATGCAAATGAAATCCAACCAAATTATTCCAGCGGTCTTTGCCGTACAGGATGCTACGGGTAAAGAATCCGTCGTTAATTACCGGTTAGTGGGCGATACTCTGGTGATTCAGCAAGTAGCGCCACAATTTACGCTGCGTCATGGGACGGCTGCAGTCACAAGTATTTTTAACAATCGCTTGATTCGTCAAATAAATCGCAATCAATGAGTCACTCTATGTCGGCAGAAGATTCCATCAATCCCGTTCTTATTAAATCGAGTATTTCGTCAACCTCGAGCAAACAGTATTTAGTGCGACAACATGCGCCGACGAATATGTATGCTGCCGATCAGGACAGTCAGATCCCAAGTACGAGTCGCTCAACTCTACAATCTGGTATTAACCCGTCGGAATCTGTTCAAACACGCAGAATTGCCCATCCTGAATACAGTATTATCGGTGGAGAATTCATACATGCCGTGTTAGAAACCTCGATCGATTCTAATTTACCGGGCTCAATTCGATCTATAGTCCCTCAACCTGTGTATGCCTACGTAGATCAGCGTGTATTAGTTCCCGCAGGCAGCCGCTTGATCGGACAATACAGAACGGCGACTTTTCAAGGACAAAACCGAGTATTTATTATTTGGAATCGGCTTGTCCTTCCTTCAGGCGTCATGGCAGAACTGAATAGTCAAAGTGTTGATGCGATCGGCCGCTCCGGTCAAGGTGCCGATCAAATTCAGACACATTTTTTTGCGCGCTTCGGTGAAGCGGCTTTGCTGTCTATCCTGGGAGCGACGACTGCGAATATGAATGTAAAAGATACGGATCAATATAATTCTGCGGCGCAATATCGAATGGCCATCGCGCAATCTTTTCAACAATCCGCTGGTGACTCACTGCAAACGAATCAATCCGTCCACCCAACGTTACGTATTTTTCAAGGGGCTATCATCAACGTATTCGTGGCACACGACATTGATTTTTATTCAGTATTAAAGCAGAGATCGGATGACTAAAGGCTGTTTTTTACCGACGTCGGAAGGGTTATTAGAACCTATTCGACCTTGGCTAACAGATCATCTGGTTTCTGAGATTATGCTCAATCGCCCTAAAGAGATCTGGGTTGAAAAACAAACAAATCTGCAATCGTTTGAAGTGCCAGAGTATGACGATCAAACACTCAATCACCTGTTTCAGCTCATTGCTGCAGAAAATTATCAGGAACTTTCTGTAAATTCTCCATTGCTTTCTGGGAATCTTCTCGACGGTACGCGTATTCAATTGGTCTTGCCTCCGATTGCGAAACATCGTACTTTTTCGATTCGGCGCAAAACAGTGCAATCGGTTTCCCTAGATGATTACGCTC
>JABDAQ010000067.1 GCA_013289115.1 Gammaproteobacteria bacterium | reverse complement strand
AGGTAATTCCAACTGTTCACCGGTGTTTTGCTGCAATATTTTCCAAAATTAGGGCAGGGTGCTGATAACTCAGCGTGCGTACAAGCCATTAAACTTAAAAAACAGGGGACCAATAACAGAAACATCTTCATGGTTTTTTATCCTTCAGGCAGTTGATTAAATTGAGCATTTTGCGTTTCTGAAGCAATGTTGTCGGTATGACTACGGGCCATTTGCAGATTCAATAAAGCGATCTGCTTCAGCGTTTGTACCTGGACATAGGCCATTTCCGTTTGCATACGCGTGTTTAAATCGATGGCTGATTTTTCATTGTTTGCTTTCTCAATCTTCTGAGAAAGCTGATAAATTCGATCGAGATGAGATTTAATCGTATTAAAGGCATAACTCGCATTCACAAAAGCGGCTTGATTGGTTTGTACTTGCTGTCGATACACGGCAACGTTACCAGCCCCTTTCTGATAATCGCCATCTGATAACGTCACATTATTTTCTCGGTACTGCTTCACTAATTGTTGGTAACGTGCCGGATTGCCGCCAGACATACCTTGAAGCGTGTCTTGCCAATTATCCGGAGACCATTGTCGATTATTTAAATTCTTTACGTCGTTGAATAAAGACCCGTAGCCATAATGCCCCTCGAGACTATGAGCAATGGCTTCCGTCTGATTCAGTTGCCTTTGCGCATTTTGGTAGGTTTGTTGTAACAAATCGTATTCTGCTTTGAGTTGGCGATATTCTTTCACCAAATGAGAAATCGCTACCGCATCAACAACAGGCAATGTCGCAAAACTACAAACAGGAAAAAAAACAAAGAGAAAAATTAAAATCATCGTTTTCCCGTTTGATAAGTCTGTTGAAATACGGGCAACCATGAGTTTGAATCATCGCCTAACTGATCTCTAAGCCCGTCTAAATAATGGACCGTTTTAGTATTGCCCGAGAGCACGGCTAGCACATCAGGCATGTGTGCCAAATTCAAACGACAAAGAACCGACTCATGTTCCTGTTTTACTAAAAACAATCTTGATTCCGGTGTATTGCTTCGAATAATTTCATATTCAGAATCGCTTAGCTTTAAGCCATCCAGATAATCTTCTTGTTGCGCTTGTGGATTCGCGAAATAAATTTGGGTCGCTACATTATCCATAAGCACCGAACGTAAAGGAGACTGCACCACACTCGAAGGTGATTGCGTCGCCATGACTAAATGAGCATTTCGTTTTCGCCAGGTAGGCAACACCCGTTTTAATTTTTTCTCCCAATAAGGATCTAAAAAATATTGCCAACCTTCATCCAACATAACCGTTGTTAAATGATGACCATCACGTTGCGCAAGGTGTTCAATCGTCAAATCGATTCGATGAAATAAATACATCATGAGCGCTGTTTTAACGGATGGAGATTCGTTATCTAAAAAATGGGTTAAATCAAATCCCATTTTCTTATGAACCGTCAGCTGATCGGTCACATTGTCGAATAAATAAGCGTATTCACCGACAGAAGTCACTGAATCATGGTGCAACCAGCGATTTAAACTCGCTCTTTTTGGAAAAGAAACTGGCAGAATTTTTACAGCGTTTGAGAACGTACGGCATTGCGGTGCTAAATGCTCATACGCGTACTGGATACATTGCGTGAGTTGCTCTACGAGCTCAGCCTCTAACACCTCATCTTCTGTATCCCGGCAAAATTGCAGTAGTAAATCACGGTTAAATTGCCGATTCACCGGCGTATCTTCCAACTGCAAAGGTGCAAACTGTGTTGTGTTTTTATGACTCGGAGAAAGAATGGCGTAAGTACCTTGAGCAGCGCGTAAGTAAATTTCAGCGCCTCGATCGCGATCAAAGTAAAAAGTAGTGCCTTGATATCGACCTAATTGTGCATCCATGAACGTCATTAAGGCCGTTTTCCCAGATCCATTTCCTCCGATGATCAGCGTGTGTCCTTTAGAAGGGTTATCTGGACTGCCTTTCGCATGAAAATTAAAACGATACGGTGTTTTGGATGGCGTTTCTAACAGGGTAACTGCGCTACCTAAATGATTTTGATCGCTGTACCCCGTGGAATAGTTATGGAATGGTGCAAAATCTACAAAATTTTCCGAAGTGATCAAGCTAGAGCGCGCTACGTATTTAAAATTTGTTGGAATCTGTGCCCAGAAAGCTGGCTCCTGCCCTAGAGTTTCTCGCACAGCAACAAAGCCTGCGTCTGAGTAACATTTCAGACAGCAAGCAACGGCTTGCTCAAGCGTATCTTTGGATGGGGCGAATACCATTACCGTGTTGTGATGGTAACCCATATTAATTTGATCGCTGGCTAATTTGTCTTGTGCTTCATGTAAAGCTTCTCTTTGAGAAACTGCTGGATCATCGACATTTTCCATACGCACGCTATGACGCTGAATCGCTTTCAAAACGACGTCTTTTGCTTCAATGGCATAAGAATGCGTACTGATAAACTCCGTATTCAAATTCAGCAGACTATCAAACATCACGGGTGCACTTTGGCTTCCGTAACGCTTAATACTGAGCATCGCGGCAAAGGTCGTATCCGATTGAGTGGCTCCTTGAAATTGAATAGCTTCACCGAAGAAAAGACGCTTTCTTGGTAAAAATTGAGACAGTCTACCGTTCGGATAAAGCGCAATGGATTCTCTAGCGCCTTGAAGGCTCTTTCCGATAGGCGTCGCAAATGATGGATAAGTTGCCTTCGCAGTTTCTCCTGCGTTCATCGGCAATCCTAAAAAATTTAAAACTTCGCTGTAACCTAACTGCGCATCATTCTGTCCTAAGATACGAGGCTTGAAGATCGATAAACTAACAAGCAATTGATTGGCTGTATGAGTCAGGTGGTCGATTTGTTTCTGTCGTAAAGTTACACGCGCATTTTTTATTGTTTTGTAGCTCAGTCGATTGATGAAACGAACCCCCTTTCCTAATTTCCCAGAAGTAATCCCTTTGTATAACAGGGTTAGGTAAAGATCGTTGATGAACAACGCTTTATTTTTAAATTGATCGTGATAGCGATCATTCAATGTTTGAGCAAATGAATTATTGAAACAACCCTTTAATTTGAATGCGGCTTTGTGTCGATGAATGGTGATATAAACCGCATATCGTTCGTCTAAAGCTGAAAGTGCAGCATGCTCACAAAATTTATATTGGTTCAGAAGTTCATTTCCTTCCGCATCAAAAGCAACGCCTTCCAATTTGAAAATTATGCCCAGCATGCCATGGCTGGATTCAAAAATGCTGGGTGTATTTAAATGGGTAATGGGTATGTGTTTTGAAATACCGACTTCATTGCGCACGCATTTTAAGGCATCAAAATGGCTCATAGCTTTGACTGCCCCAGATTTTTTTATTGATGGTATTTGGGCATTCGGTTCGCGCAATCAGTACGCGAAAAAAATTAGGATCAAATTTACATACAATCCAACCGAACAGATGCATTGGGAGATAAACCACAAGAAAGGCAGGCAGCCCCGTGAGCATGAACAAACCATACGACAGCAAAAAACAAATAAACAGATAATCCACCGTAATACCAAACCACATCGGCGGCCGGGTGAGTCCTGTAAAAATAGGGCTGATATTTAGT
>JABDAQ010000066.1 GCA_013289115.1 Gammaproteobacteria bacterium | reverse complement strand
GACGTGATGCTCAGGATCATTGGCAGCTTGATGGCTTCAGTCACCGACTTATTTCTCAACAAGTTGGTGTGTCTCTACCATCTCGTTTAGATTTAGATGATGTAGATTTGACGTATTATGGAAGATCAGGAAAAAAATTACCCGCTATTGGGCTAAGCGTGCATCTGCGTAACACGAACGATCAACATCGCTTGTTAGGCCGGATGCGTTCAAAGAACACATCCTTAGCGTTTGATGTGAATCTACGCGGAACAAATTTATCTCATTTACACGGCACAGTACAAACACAGGCGACCCATGTTGATTTATCTGTTTGGGGTTATGAGTTTTTACAAGGGCATAATTTTATACCGCAATCTGGATCGTTGAACGCGCAGCTGTCTTCAGATTGGCAGTTTGATCATCTTGCGTTTGGTTGGATACACATACAGACATCGGATTTAGTTTTAGATTTAGGGAAACAATTACAAGCGCCTTTGTCGTTGCAAACAGTTGCGTTACAGGCAAATTGGCAGCATGCCGATCAGCTTTTGCGTCTGCACGTCGCTAACATACAAGCTAAAAATCAAGATATTCAGGTGCGCAGTCAGTTTGATTTATTTCTTCCAAAACAAAAGCAAGCTGTGATTAATTTTGATGCAGATATCGATTTATATGCGATGAATCATATCAGTCGTTATTTGCCGCTTCAATTTTTAAAACCAAAACTGCTCGCTTGGTTTGCACGCGCCTGTGAACGAGGAAGTGCAAAGATACAGTTACAGATGCGCGGTCCTTTCGATCAGATTACACAGCATACAGGGACGTTTTTATTGCGTAGTCAGATAAAACAAGCAGACTTAAATTATTGGCCTCACTGGCCTAAGTTAGATCGGCTCAATGCCGATCTTGTATACTCAGGTGATGCTTTACATATTCGTGCGCATTCCGCAGCTATATTTCATACAGCTTTACCTGAGTTTACAGCCGATATTCCAGTTTTAAAAAAACATAAACAGGCCATATTGCATATTGAAGCGCAAAATATTCATAGTACTTTAGAGCAAGGCGCCGCTTTTTTAAAAGAAACACCTTTAGCGAGATACAAGGCGCTGCGTACTTTGTCAAGGTTTGTAATGATAGGGCCTATGAATTTAGAGCTGCGTTTACGTATACCTTTGAAACATGGCCCTGAGAAAACAACGATTTATAATAAAATTGATGTACAGGATGGACAAATTAAAGTAGTAGGACGTGATATCGCTTTGAGTAAAGTGAATGGTTCGTTCATTGTGACTGAACATGGACCTGCTGTTAAAAACTTAAAAGCGCAATTATTTGATCGACCTATTCTTATTAACATGCAGCCAGGGTCGCGTGTTCAATTAGCTTTAGATTATTTAGGGATGCACAGCTTGTTGACACAGCAAGCAAACGGTTGGTTGTTTTCTAGCGATGATTCAACCGTGATTGGCACTGTATTTGTTCCAAATAAAAAAGACGGTATGATTGTATCGCGCTTCAAACGTTTTAATCTATCTAACAATGCGACAAACAATCCTATAAAAATACAAGTTCAGAAAATACCCAAGTTTACATTTTTAGGTGATCGGGTTTTTTATCATAAAAAATATTTAGGCGCAGTACATTTTACAGCATTACCTCGTTCGTCTAACTTATTATTGCGTTCAATTACGATCAATAATCCCATTTTTCATTTGATAGCCTCAGGTGTTTGGCATAATACCTGGAGTGTTTTAACAGGTGCTTTATCGACGGACTATTTAAATAACTTTTTAACACTATGGGGATTGCCAGCGCGTATGCAAGCGCGTGATGCGAGTATTCGTTTTCAACTTAAGTGGCCGAGCGCGATCTATGATCCTGATCTTGAACATATCTCAGGCACAATTTCATTATTGGCGTATCATGGTCAATTTATGAATCTTGGTTCAGATACAAAAGCACAATTAGGATTAGGAAAATTATTAACTGCCTTAAGTTTGCAGAGTATTGGTAGGCGTTTGCAATTAGATTTTAGTGATCTGCAAACGAAAGATTTTGATTTTGATGTTTTGCACGGGAGCGTATTTTTACGCAATGGGAATGCGTGGGTGTACGATACGGTGATCGAGGGTCCAGTGGCACAAGTTGTTATTGTAGGGAGAGTCGGATTAATTGATGAAGATTATGATTTGACTATTCGCTTGACACCACATATTACGTCCAGTTTGCCGTTCATTATCGGTTTGGCCGGAGGGCCGTTAGCAGGCGCAATTACTTTAGCAGCGAATGCGATATTAGGTTCAACCGTGCAAACAATTGCAACGAGCACGTATCATCTGCGTGGTTCTTGGGCTAAACCGAAGATTGTGAAAATTACCGCGCCTGTTTCTTATAAATCATTACGTTAAGTTCTCACTCTGTTTGAGTGCATAAGCATTTTTTAAATAGTATTGTTTTTTTTGCAAAGCTTTGAGTAAGTATCACGACAAGTATTATGCATCGTTTAAACACGAAATATTTATTAGCAATGGAATTACTGGAAAATATGATCTATATAACAACGACCAAACTAATAAGAATAATACGGTGTCTGAGCAATTCAAATTGAATTGCGCCTAAGTTTACGATGACTACTTATCTTGGAATAGTGTATTAGGGAGCGATTATCATGGCATTAGTTAAGAGAAAGAAAAGCGCAGCTGCCGGCAAGACGGTTAAACGTGCAGTTCTTAAAAAGCGTACTGTGCTCAAAAGAAGTAAAGTGAAACAGACAGTGAAAAAAAAGCCGGTTAAACGACGTGTTGGTGTACGTGTGATTAAGAAAGTAAAACGAACGACAAAGGCACGCACAGCGACACGTAAAGTACCTGTACGAGCGAAACGTAAAAAAACTGTAACACGCAAAAAAGTGGCAACGCGTAGTACTACGCGTGTAAAAACGAGCATCAAGCGTAGCAAACCTAAGACACGTAAAAAAAATTCCATTAAAGCAGTGACACGATCGCGCACTCGAAAAATAAAAACTAAAAAATTAGCAACTAAACCATTAGTAATTAAAAAAGTTGTCAAGCCAAGAAGAAGCATCAAAAAGAAAATGAGTAAAGTGCAAGCGGATGAAGGGGCAGAAAAAAATCCCGCTAGAATAACTGAAATAGTTAGTGTATCGATTAGGCCGTACGCTGCACAAGCAGGTGAAGAATACATGAATAGCCAGCAGCAGCAGCATTTTCGTAATTTGTTACATCAATGGAAACAACAATTGCTCGCAGATATGAATCAAACTGTACACCATTTGCATGAAGCGACCGCGTTGCCAGATTTGAGTGATCGGGCGACTCAAGAAGAGGCGTTTAATGTAGAGCTGCGTACACGGGATCGTGACCATCATTTAATCAAGAAGATAGAAGAAGCATTACAGAAATTAGATAAAAGAGATTACGGTTATTGTGATAGTTGTGGTGCGCAGATTGGTATTAGACGTTTGGAGGCACGTCCTACTGCTACTTTGTGTATCGATTGCAAAACTTTGGATGAATTACGTGAACGTGCGAAAGTGGGTTAGTAAATCTTGTACTCACCTTTTTCGGAGTAGACCGGAAAGGGTGGGTATGCAAAATTAAAAAGTACACATCTAGGAGCCGTTGA
>JABDAQ010000065.1 GCA_013289115.1 Gammaproteobacteria bacterium | reverse complement strand
TGAACAAATTCACAGCATTACGGATTGGCAATTAACCGAAGATGCGCAACGTCTGGCGCTGTCAATTATTGTAAATGCCATTTCTAACACTGATCTTTCTCGCCAGTGGGGCGAAGGTAAAACTTCTAGCAGTGACGGCCAGCGTTTTGAATTCCAACGTAAATCGTTACAGCAAACGTATAGCACAAAATTTGGTGATTTTGCTTTAGAGTTTTATACCTTTGTTGCAGATAATTACGCGCCTTATTTCAGCATACCCATTGAATGTGTGGATCGTGATGCTGGCTACGTATTAGATGGCATTCTCTACAACGAAAGTGATTTAAATATCGAAGAACATTATACCGACACACATGGATTTACTGAGATCAATTTTGCTGCTTTTTCTGCATTTCGGTATCAAATTGATGCTCCGCTTTCGTGTAAAGTTTTGTCATCAATTTAGAATTCATGTCTACCATGTAATCGATCGTGTCGCGGCTAACTTTCCAAAGAAAACATACCAACGCAGCGTAACGATGTGCTGGTTGCAATGTTCTCAATTGATAAACAGAACAACGATGAACATAGTTAGCAAGACTGCGCTGATAATTATTGTTTAGCCATGTCCTATCTATTGCTAAAACTTGTGCTTCTTTTATGGTTTTTAACTTGCGCGTGAGCGCTAACAACGCTTGTGCAGAAGGCACAGATGGCGGACGTTTTAATTGTTGTAATTTTGAAAATCGATTCTCATCCGTCAGTAATAATTCATCTAGCTTGCTTCGAACATCTTCATCCATGGATGCCGTTCACTTTTCAAAAATTAACTTCCGCGCTTTTTCTCGCTGTGACACGATAATTCGCTGTAATGTACCTTCACTGGGCTGGATAATTTTTCTAGTTCTTAGAAATTGTTGTGATTCTGAAAGAAGTAAAGTCATTTGTTCAATACGTTGTGCTTTTTCAAATATGTTGCTGGTGTTTTAGATACGCACGGATATGTTTATTATCAATAGCTAATTGCAGCGCACTAAACGCTAAAATATCCTCGATGATCTCAAAGAGTTTCTGTTTAGGAAAATAATTTAGTAACCGCACAAACACCAGTTGATAAGCAAATCCTAGCCGATTGTGGTGACCGCGATAGGTTCCAATTTTTTCTAAATCAGTGGATGAAAACCTGCCGATATCAATAAGGTATTGGTGTGAGTAGCGCAGGGTTGTCACACGAAAATCTTAGGGTCATTTCTTCGATTTCTTCTTGTACTCATAGTTACCAATGGATACACCGCGATGGCGCAGGTAGGCATACAAAGTCGTTTTTGCAATATCCAGTTGATTGGCAATTTTCCGTACACTGAGTTTGCGTGCCAGATAAAGTGTTTCTGCTGCACAAGCGACCCATTCTGCTGTCTTGGAAAGTCCAGCTTGAGTTCGCTCGCGGATGATATCGCATTCAAATTCCGCGAGCGATGCAAATAAATTAAAAATAAGATGGCCATGCGATGTTGTGGTATCAACGGGATCATGTAGGCTTTGTAACCCAATTTTCTTTTCAATGAGCTGATTAACAATTTTAACTAAATTTTTCAGCGAGCGTCCTAATCGATCCAGCTTCCAGATAACAAGCACATCTCCTTTACGTAAATTATTGAGAAGATCATTTAAAACAGGACGATTCGCTTTTACACCACTGACAGTTTCTTCATAAATCTTTTTACATCCTGCTTTTTTAAGGGCGTTGAGCTGTAGATCAAAATTTTGATCGCGCGTCGATACTCTCGCGTAACCTATTTTCACATGAATATTCTTTACACAAATTGGGACATAATACTCAAAAGAGAAGAAATGAATAGACTTTGTTTATCGGAACCAGTATTTGACCCAAAAATTCTTAAAAATACAGCGCTATCGTCAGTTTTTAACAGCTCATGATAACGGTCGTTTTTATGAACTTTCTCACCAAGCGCTCTCTATAGAGCTTGTGTTGTATTTACACACGATTCTGCCTTGTACCCTAAATACGTAACGCAGGCACTTCTGAATAAAAACCTAAGCAGTGAACAACAACTCGCCCTCAAACATCTCACCCAAGGCGGTGATCTTACCTGCGTGGTTGGATTTGCGGGTACGGGTAAGAGTTACCTGCTGGGCGCCGCCCGTGAGGCCTGGGAAGCGCACGGGTACTGAGTACACGGAGTAACCCTATCTGGCATTGCCGCTGAAAATTTAGAAGGCGGTTCCGGCATTCAAAGTTATACGATAGCGAACCGGCTTTGGTATTGGGAACACGATTACGAACGATTGACCGACCAAGATATTCTGATTGTCGACGAAGCGGGAATGCTTGGTTCGCGACAGATGGCAAAAATTATTGAAGAAGCCTATCGAGCAGGCGCCAAAGTGGTATTAGTGGGCGATCCTGAACAGCTACAAGCCATTGAAGCCGGTGCGGCGTATCGCGCGATTGCCGAGCGTATCGGCTTTATTGAAATGACCGAGATTCGTCGCCAACGCGAAGCGTGGCAACAGCAAGCAACCCGTGATTTTGCGAGTGAACGGACCGCTGAAGGCTTACTGGCGTATCAGCAACACGATAACGTTCATAGGTTTGATACGAAAGAAGCGGCCATGACCGGCATGATTGAACACTGGGATGATGTGCGATCGCCTGAACAATCGCACATCCTATTGGCCTATACCCGTGATGACGTACAGAAATTGAATGAACAAGCCCGTGCGATGCGGCACGCTCAAGGGGAACTGGGGCCCGATCACCGCATTGAAACCTCACGGGGCGAGCGCATCTTCGCCGAACACGATCGCATTTATTTTCTACGCAATAACGATCGTGAGTTGCGTGTTAAGAATGGCACGTTGGGAACGATTGAAAAAATAAACGGCGATCAATTAACCGTACGCATTGATCAGGATGATCGGGCACACGCTCGTCGCGTTACATTCAGCCTCAAGGATTATAACGACCTGGATCATGGCTATGCGGCGACAGTGTACAAAGCGCAGGGAATCACGGTCGATAGAACTTATATATTGGCGTCAAGGTATTTCGATCGGCATAGCACCTATGTCGCGATGAGTCGACATCGTGAACGTGCTGATCTCTACATCAGTCGTGATGTGTTTGTAACATTTAAGGATTTGTCGCGCGCGCTAGGTCGTGAGCGAACCAAAGATGTGACACTGGATTATTCGCGAGAACGGGGCTTTGATGTCGGCGAGGATCGATTCGTTCAAGACCGTTTTGTTGCGTATCAACCACCCTATTCAGCTGTGCTGACACCTGAGCGAAAAGCGCGTACAGAAAAACGATTAGCTCAGCGTTGGTATGAAATAACCCTACGAGCGGGTATTGCTGAACTCCAGAAAAAAACAGGGTTATCTTATAGTTTGGAACTTAAAGAAGGCGATCAAGGTATTTATCGGGGTATGGTTGAAGTGGCTGGGCAGCAATACGGTGTTCTTGAGCAAGCACAGGGTATGGCTAAATTAATTAGCGTCGATCAATTAGAATCGCAGCAAAAAAATGAAGTCATGATGATTGAAAAACACACCCATCCTTGTTGACAAGAAAAACTCAAAGCCTTTCAACCCAAAGTACGACAGTTATCGCGTGAACACGATCATGAGATTGATTACGGTGATTTATGATGGCGAAAAATAACGATGAACTTTTTCAAGAACGAATGGATGAATTACTGTTGCTCGAGAAAAACGTCGATCAGCGTGCGGAAAGCTTGATTGAAATAACCCATGCGTATCAAGAGGAAAGCAAAAAAACGCTGAATGATTTGTTAAATAAGGTGGGTGATAGTCTTTCAAAAATGAACGCTGCGTCAAAACAGATTTGTGATTACGTTGCTCATAGTGAAAAGC
>JABDAQ010000064.1 GCA_013289115.1 Gammaproteobacteria bacterium | reverse complement strand
CTTACGTGATGTATACCTCTGGAAGCACAGGTCAACCCAAAGGAGTTTTGATTGAGCGAGCTTCGGTGACGCATCGTTTTGACTGATGGGTGTTCCAAGGCGCATTAGCTCAACACGAATTCGTGCCGTTGCATCAATGGCTGCTACATCCCAGGGTAAAACGGTATCAAGGCGTTGGACGAACGCATTGACCATGGGAACAACTTTAGGAGAAGCTTTGGGACTAATGGCGCCGAATCGCATTTCCGAATAAGTGATCGCCGAAACAACAATTTTGTACTAATCAGCGGCCGCTTTTAAGTTTTTTGAGTCACTCGACGTCACCTCAAAACCGGTTCTCTTCAATCACATCAGGACGATCTACAAGAAAATCTGGATCGGATGCTGGTAGATCTCGCAATGATCCCCAGGAAGGCCGAACAGGACGAAGAATTAAAACCTCGCCTTACTGAATGATTTCAATTTCGGAAACACCCTGAAAAGCGAGATCCTGAGGAATAGGAATTACCTGATGATTACGATCGTTCGAGATTAAAACAGTACGACGCATAGATATTGCCTCTCTCAGTTAACTTGGCTTTTTGATCATTTATCGGACGGTAAAAAAATAGTATTAAACTAGGAGTACCGTAAGGATTCTTGCATAAATGAGTAACGTCAACATTATTGCATTTAACCGGCGTTGTTGAATAAATAAATTTTTGAACAAGTTCAGGATCAGAAAGTATGGGAAGGGATCAAATGGGATAACTGTCAGGCATGCCTAATTTGATTATAAGATTAAGGGCACGGCAACGAATAAAGGACTCAGTCGTTTGATTTTGGAAGGTGCGTGAACGCAAATAACTACCGAATAAAGCCTTGAAACGAGACATAGCGGTTTCGGCCAAACTACGCTAATGATAACCACTGATTTTTTTCCACAGGCAGAGTCGACGCGATGTGTAAAGCTTGTCCAGACACCCCCGTGTCTTGGAAAAACCACGGATACGGACTTAGCCCGTTTGCACAACGTCGTATAATACGGAACACTCAACTTAATCAGGTCACACATGAATCCCTCTGTGGCTCTGAGAGGTAACTGAAAAATAGCACGTAAGGTCAACGCAACGACAATCGCCCATTCCGAGTAAACACGAGGACGACCTCTTCCACTCCTGGAACTCTCATACCAACGTTCTACAGTTTCTTCGTCTAACCAAAGCGTAACACTACCCCTATTGACCAAGGCTTGGTTATACTCATTTCAGTTACGAACACGGTAGCGTTTCTTCGCCATAAATTAAACCCTTTTAGATTTAGGTCGTTTAATTTTTACCGTGTTCGTAACTCCTTTCAACTTTTTTACCTATTTATTCAACAACGCCCATTTAGCCCATAAATAAAGAGCATAATATTTATGGGTTAATGCAATAGTCTATACAGAACAGAACGCATCACGCTAACCGTTTCGGCATGTATGAGCTACGGTAGCTGGATTTGGAGCCGATTGACTACGGTGTGACATTCTAGATGTAGTCAAAATTGTGAAATATCTTGCTGAAAAGTAGTTTATAAACTACGATAGAGCACGATTGAACTAAAGCAAACCGAAACTTTTCGAACATGGCGAATGCAGCTTAAAGATGAGCGGGTGCGCGGTTTGATAGCGTCCCGTTTAGATCGTGTCAGCTTTAGTCATGTCGGTGACGTAGAACCTGTTGGGCAAGGGATTAGTGAATTGCGCATCCATTATATGGTCCTGGATATCGTATCTACTTTCGCAAACGAGGCGATACGATCATCGTCTTGCTGTGTGGTGGTGATAAGAGTACGCAGTTAAAAGACATCAAGATAGCAAAACGTCTAGCTACTGAATGGAGTGAGTGAAATGACTAAAAAATTGATAACCTACGATCCTGCTGAGGATTTAGCTTCTGACGAAGCAATGGCAACCTTTATGGCCGAGGCATTCGAAACAAACGATGCCAGTTATATCGCACATGCGCTGGGTGTCGTTGCTCGTGCGAAGGGAATGGCGCAAATTGCCGGACAAACCGGATTATCCCGTGAACAACTTTACCGTTCTTTTAGCGAGGATGGTAACCCGACCCTTAAAACTACTCTTGCTGTGATGAGGGCACTTGGACTTGATCTAACTGCCAAGGTGCACGCCTGACTGTGTATCTGAAACATAGCAGCGATGTGATGCCTGTTACTCATTTACGCAGGAACCCTTACGGTACTCCAACTACAAGCATTTTAAAAAATCTTTTTCTACTCTGTACAAAATCTTTTAGCTTTTTTAGTTTTTTCAGACTTTTATGCATTTTTCTGCTGCTATGTATTTATACAAAGTGGGTTTCGAGACGCCCATCATTTGGCAGATTTGTAAATTTGTAAAACAGTATGTTGTTTTTCATCGTATAGTTTAATCGCTAACGCTTGTTTGTTTGCACTCAATATTTTTGGTCTTCCGCCCAAACGCCCGCGAGCACGCGCAGCTTTCAATCCAGCTCGCGTACGTTCACGAATTAAATTACGTTCAAATTCTGCTAAAGCACCAAAGAGGTGGAAGATCAGCTTTCCGGAGCTCGAGGTGGTATCAATCGATTCATGTAAACTTTTCAAGCTAATCTGTCTGGATTCCAGCAGAGTGATTAATTCGATCAAATCTTTGAGCGATCGGCTGAGTCGATCCAAGCGCCAGATCACCAACGTATCGTGAGCGCAAAGATATTCCAACGCTGATCTCAACTGAGCATGAGGGATTCCAAGGTTCAGTTACTTAAGTCAGAAGCGCGGAGTTTAACGTAGATAAGTTAACTGAGTAAATAAACGATTTTGAAGGCGTTTCAGTGCTTATTACACCGGTGTAACACTCAGTAAAGAAAACGCAGGTTTTTAAAACTATTCTGCCAATCACTTTTTAGATACGTCGACCCTGCCTCTAAAGAATAGATGGATACTTTAATTTTACGAAATACAGCATAATAGAAAGAATCCTATAGTAAACAATTGAAATTATGCTACCTGCCCCATTAAAAATGCCCATTGGTGAAGATGATTTTCGTTTATTAATTGAAGGTCACTATTATTTTGTAGATAAGAGTTTATTCATTCAAGAACTACTGCAGGATGTTCGGATTATTCTGATTACCCGTCCGCGTCGCTTTGGGAAGACCTTAAATCTTTCGATGCTGCGGCATTATTTTGCTAAAGAAGTAAATGGGCGGCAAACGAAAGATCTTTTTCAAGGACTCAAGATTCAGAACGCTGGCGATGAGATATGCCAACATCAAGGAAAATATCCGGTGATTTTCTTAACCTTGAAGTCTGTAAAATACTCTGCTTATGAGGATGCCTATGCCATTTTAGTCGCTTTGATTGCCGATCTGTATAAAGAGCATCGGTACGTGCTAACAGGCGATGTATTAGAAGCGGAAGAAAAAATTCACTATCAAGAAATACTAACAGAAAAGGCGAGCAAGGCCACGCTTGGATTTTCATTAAGGCGGTTAAGCGATTATCTGCATCGTTACCATAAGGTAGCGCCGATTATTTTGATTGATGAATATGACACGCCCATTCAATCGGGATACTTGTACGGGTATTACAAGGAAATGATTGAATTTTTTCAAATCTTTTTTGGAGCTGCTTTAAAAACCAATCCGGATTGTTTTAAAGCCGTTTTAACCGGGATCTTACGGGTATCGAAAGAAAGTTTATTTTCAGGATTGAATAATATAGAAGTCTATTCGATGCTACGTGCTCAGTATGGCCAATACTTTGGATTTACCGAAGAAGAAGTTCAGGATTTATTAGAGCAAGCCAACTTAAGTGATCGAACCTCAGATATACGCGATTGGTATAACGGTTATCAGATTGGATCTCATACCGTCTACAATCCATGGTCCTTATTGAACTGCGTGAAAGAAAAAGGATCCTTACAACGCTATTGGATTAACACTAGCGGCAATGAACTTGTC
>JABDAQ010000063.1 GCA_013289115.1 Gammaproteobacteria bacterium | reverse complement strand
GAGCACAATCATCTAGGCAAACCGATTGCACTGTTTTCCGTCGAATCGAAAACGTACGATGTTTCGCGATCGGAGGCAGCACCAATTGAATACGCGTACCGTCGAGCAGATTGCCAGAAAGCATCGGAGAGTGTACAGAAAGTTCCTGATGATTTTCCGTAGCGATAAGTTGAAACAGGTGATTAAGTGTTTGATCATCGTATTTAGGCACTTCAAACGAGTGTAGCTGGCCTTGTTTTTCAACCCAAATTTCTTTTGGGTGATTGAGCATAATCTCCGAAACCTGAGGATCCGCTAGCCAAGGTCGAATAGGTTCTAATAACCCTTCCGACGTCGGTAAAAAACAGCCCTTACTCATCCGATGTCTGCTTTAATACTGAATAAAAATCAATGTCGTGTGCCACGAATACGTTGATGATAGCCCCTTGAAAAATACGTAACGTTGGGCGGACGGATTGATTCGTTTGCAGTGAGTCACTAGCGGATTGTTGAAAAGATTGCGCGATGGCCATTCGATATTGCGCCGCAGAATTATATTGATCCGTATCTTTTACATTCATATTCGCAGTCGTCGCTCCCAGGATAGACAGCAAAGCCGCTTCACCGAAGCGCGCAAAAAAATGTGTCTGAATTTGATCGGCACCTTGACCGGAGCGGCCGATCGCATCAACACTTTGACTATTCAGTTCTGCCATGACGCCTGAAGGAAGGACAAGCCGATTCCAAATAATAAATACTCGGTTTTGTCCTTGGAAAGTCGCCGTTCTGTATTGTCCGATCAAGCGGCTGCCCGCAGGAACTAATACACGCTGATCTACGTAGGCATACACAGGTTGAGTGACTATGGCTCGAATTGAGCCCGGTAAATTAGAATCGATCGAGGTTTCTAACGCGGCATGTATGAATTCTCCACCGATAATGCTGTATTCCGGATGGGCAATTCTGAGTGCTTGAATAGACTCTGATTGATTAACGCCAGACTGTAGGATTGAGCGACTTGCACTTGGCATCTGACTGTCCTGATCGGCAGCATACATATTCGTCGGCGCATGTTGTCGCGCTAAATACTGCTTACTTGAAGTTGACGAGATACTTGATTTAACAATGACAGACTTGAAAGTAGTTGCTTCGGTTTTTCGATTCATGGCTTGAATTTTTGCAAGGCTTTCAGAAAAACTCGCATCGTTTCCCCAAAAATGAGAAACTTTTTCGGGCGAAATTTGTTTTTTTGAAGGCTTCCCTGTACTAAACACGATTGCCAATAACACAATCAGAACCACAGCGCCGATCATCCAGATCCATAGGTCTTGTCCCCAGGATGTTTTATTTTTAGAGGATACCTTGGACCAATGCGCTGTTGTCTTTCTTATGGAATCTTCTGCTGACATAAAATTATTTACCGAGTCTGATTAATTTGACGAATCAGTCGGTTATTAAAAATACTCGTGACGGCAGAAGTTCCATGACGCAGCGTAAATTGTGGCGCTACTTGCTGAATCACCAGAGTATCGCCCACTAACCGGTAATTAACGACGGATTCTTTACCCGTAGCATCCTGTACGGCAAAGACCGCTGGAATAATTTGGTTGGATTTCATTTGCATATAGGTGAATTGACCGTCGTCAAAAATATGCAAAGGCATAATGGAACGTGTTCCATGAAAACTGTAATCCCAGTGATACAGTTTTGGATTTAGCGGTGTACTTGCAAGGCCCCGTACTCCTTCGTGAATTTTCTGAAATAATCGTTCCTGTTCCTCTCTAGGATAGGTAAATTTAATCGCGTACGTTGTTTTTTCTGGAGCTGATTTACCGCTTTTCAAATGAAAGAAATAACGCCAAATTTTTTTAGCATCATCCAAGGTAGAAAGAATAATATCGGTATCCGATCCAAGAACCGTTGGCTTTAAGTTCAGCACATTAGGCAATAATTTGTTAATGTGAAGGGTCCAAGCATCTGCATCGCCACCTTGTACGTCAACGATCTGTTCATGATCTCCTAAAACAATTTGCGTTGTAGTAAATGTCGTAGCATAAATCGGTACTACATTGTTTTCTTCATAAGCAACTGTTTTGATGCGCCCATCCGAAACGAAAGGCCTAAGAGGTTGCAGTGCAAATGCTGCATTTAATGCCATAAACGTCAATCCAACTACCAACAATCGAAACATTGAAGTACTCCTAAACAGCACGCGTTTGAATGTCATAGCGTGTAATTTCAAAACCATTCCAGTTCATCCAACGGTCGCCCGGATTTTTAGGCATGCCTCGGTAATTCCAAGAAACTAAGACGGTCTTAGGCATTGCTCGGCGTGTTCCGGTGACTTTATTCACTTCGGTGAGTAAAAAATTGATTTGTGCCAGGTTATGGTGTTTGTTGTTTTCCCCATCTTGCCCATTTTTGAAAACACCATCTAAAAAAACGATACTTTCGATTTGAACGGTTCGATATCCTTTGTTTCCTAATTGATGGATCGGTGATGTCTCACGCTGCGGATCCTGTCGCTGTAGGTAAGATTCAAAAACGTCGGATGAGGATAAAACACGCATTAAGCGATAACGATAATCGTAACCATCCAAACTATAGGATTCGCGAAATTGAACGTAGTGCGCAATGTCGTTTTCAACCTGCGCTTGATTCATAGGCGCGTAGGGCTGTTTGAACGGCGTAATGCTGACTAACCCGTTTGAATAGTGTTCAACCATCAGAGGCACCAGGTGCTGAGCTGGAATTAAAGCCGCTACGCAACAGGCTAATAAAATGGATAAAGGAAATAAAAACCATAAAGACACTGCCTTCCATCGATTACGTGATGCCTCAGTAGAAGCATAAAAATCATCTGACCAACTTTTTGCCAAAGTGAAATACGAATTCTCCGCAGGCGGTGCAGACTCATCGTTTTTACTCAACCATTTTAAAAATGGTAGTTTTTTCACTTTCATGCTTTTCTACTTGTTTCAATTTCAGGTGCATTTTCTTGTTTTCTAAATCGATTACGAATCCCTTCCATCACTGAAAGATTGCCAGAAGCGGCTTGTGCTGTTTGTGAAACAGGGTTCTGGGAAGATTTTCGACGAAAAGATTGATGTACACGACTCAACGAAGCGAGACTACCGCCTATGAATCCGCCTACTGTTCCAGCCAATAAAGAAGATCCCGAACTGCTGATAATTGAATTACCAATCGCTTTTGCATAATCCGTTACCTGAACAATCAAGCTGCTACCGAGAATACTCACCATCATTAGCGGAACAAATCCGACTAAAGAGAGATGTGCGGCGTGCTCAAGGTGCTGTTTTGCGATCGTCCAATGCATAAAATTCAATAGCAGTGCGATCGCAGCGGGAACAAATACCAAAAACAAAGAAAATCCGAAAATAGCGCCCAGCCAACGATCAAATAATCCTTGAGTCGGTTTGAATAAAGTGAAGCTAATAAAAAGAGGCGCTAAGGTAAACAAAATAGCCAGCATCATTTTGGCTAATAAAATTTCAACCACCGATAAAATGAGTGCGATATAACCGAAAATCCAAATCGCTAAAGCCGTTAACAAGGGACTCCAAGCGTTGAATCCGCCTTTCATCCAGACCCAGTTACCGACTTCTGTTACTTCAATCAATACGGATTGCAGAGCGCCATTAATACCCGTTCCGGCAAAATCTGGCAAGGGAATGGGTGAGGCAGTAATCAGCCAATCGCCGATTTGTCCCATGCTTTCTGTGATGCCTTGCATGAAGTAATAACTAAAAGCATCCCAACGCATCGCAAAGGTGTAGATCAAACTCAACTTGATAGCCGATCGAATAAATTCACCCATCGAAGCGCGCACTAATCCTTGAACAATAGCGAAGCCCATCAAAATAAAATATAAAACGATGGCTAAGCCTAGCGGATATCGTAAATGCTCGGCCAAACTGCGATATCCGTTATAGGCATAATTTTTTAATAATTGATCTAACAGCGTAAACAGTTGATCAATGATCGTTAGGTAAG
>JABDAQ010000062.1 GCA_013289115.1 Gammaproteobacteria bacterium | reverse complement strand
TGATTGGTAAATAGTTTAATCGCATCCGATTACTTCCCTGTCAATTCCGGAAAATTATCAGCGTAGTATAAATTTTAAAAAGATTGTGTAGATTAGGTCAATCTCACAAAATAAGGCATACTATAAAAAAACTTATTCTTGAAAATTGAAATTATCTTGCCTACTCCATTAAAAATGCCCATTGGCGAAAGTGATTTTCGTCTACTCATTCAGGGAAAAGTATTCGCTGTGCTCTCAAAAAAACCAAATGAAAGTAGCAATCGCGTTTTATGGAAAACGATTTAAATTACTGCACGAAACACCGCAATTATGAACAGAAATTTTCTGCTCTGAAATTTATTCCTAGGCTTATGCGTGAGTAATCAGCAAGATTCACAGTACTATTAAACCAACTCTTTAATTACCTATAGTCTTTATTTGTTATTAATTACCTAATTTGTTATTAAACCCAAGACGCGAGTTACCATAAGAAGAATTTGAGTTTGAGCCTATTACCTTTGAAAAGAAGCTCAAAATTTCGCTAGAAATTCTGTCAGAAATTTTTTTGGAAGGCTTGTGAGGAACAGGCGATTCTGTAAGCGTAAGTGTCTTCGCGGCAACATTGAGTGTTGTATCTAATTTTGTTTCGTGATCTGGTTTAGCTTTTTTCGATTCAAACAAGGTTAAAAGCAAATTTAGCTTCTCGGCTAAATCTTTATTTTTAAGTAATAAGTTTTCATTATCTTTATCTAATATAAACTTTTTGAGTATCTCGCAATCACCCGCAGAACAAAGAAAACTTAAATTCGATGCTTGCCGAATTTTTTCGATCGCTACCTTGCTCAGTAGCTCAGTAACAATATCTGGCGAATAGATTTCAATGATCTTAGTCAGCCAATTAAAAGAAGGCGAAATTTCGAAAAGTACATCGCTTAATATCTCATTCGATGCTGCCCGAATAAGTTGACAGGATTTCTGATTAAGTAAAAAGTCCAGTAAGGCTTCATCATGAATGTCTACATCGGGAAAAAGGAATAAGTCTCTTCCAAGCTTTGTACACTTATCTGCTAATAAAATCACCTCTTTTTTAAGCGAAACATTACTAAGTAAAAAATTAAACAAATAAGTCGTTTTAATTTTACCTGTATATGTTGCTCCACTGTGAAAAATATGGGTTAAAGCGTCGCCAGGCGTTTGCTCGATCAACTGATTTAGTAGCTCAGCAGCTGGACTATTGCTTAAAGTTTCTTCTTCTGATAAACGCACTAGAATGTGTGCAAGCCAATCCAGAAAGGTTAAATAAACTTTCTCGTCTGAACAGCTCCCATGCAAACCATTGGATATAAACCACAACAAAGTGTGATAAGCAGATAGATTATCTGCAAACTCACGGACGCGTTGAGTCAACCAGCCTGAAAGTTTGGTATCGCACACAATCCATTGAAATAATATGCTCATCATTCTGCGATTTTCATACCACTCTTCAAAATCGCTTCTTTTTGCATCAAACAGCATATCCTTCAACAGTGCAACACAACAACCATCGCTCAAAAAATCGATAAAAGATCGAGGTAATTTTCTTGATACATCCGTTCTGATCCAATGACTGAAATTAGCTAATCTATTTTCATCAGTTGATTGTAGTTTGAAAAATAACTGTATTTTTGGATCTAAACATAATAATGTTTCATTATTTAATAAAAAATTTTTCAAACCTGAACTACATCGCACATCTTGGATTATCTTAAGCCCCACTTTCCTGATCAGCCGAAAAACAATATCAGGCGAATAGGTTAAGATGATTGCATTCAAGAAGTTAAAATCATTTGAAATTTCTAAAAGTATATGACTTAATACCTTACTGTGGGTAAGCTCAATCAGTATTGCCATGTACTCACGAGGTATTTTGTATAAAACAGCTAAAATAAACAAACCAAAACTAAATTTTCCTAAGGAAGAATCGAAAACATTCATCTTTGTTAAATGAGCCTGCAAAAAAGAAGTAAAACTAAGCTTTCCCAAAGAAAAATCATCTGAAGCACAAACCTTCATTAAGTACAGCTCTAAAAAATAAAAACTAAATTTCCCCAAATAAGGATTGAGAACAGAAGCATCAAAGAGTTGAAGTCTAGTTAAATAGGTTTCTAAAAATAAATTACATACTTTTAAATCAAGCTCTCTTATAGAAACCCGCGCTAATTGCAATTCATCGTGAATAGAAGCTATTTCTTTAAAAATCTCTGTGATGGCAGGATCCTTTATTACTTCTCCACGATAGTATACTTTTTTAGGATAATGATGATGATCTTCATCGTACCCTAGTAGATTCCTGTACTCACTACGAACATTTCGAATCCGTGACACTCGTTGATAGCTTTCCTTTGTTTCTTTAATTGTTTCGATTACCATATTTACTGCAGGATAATCATTCTCAATCGCCCTCATTAATAATTCATTCAGTTGCGATCCCTTCGTAATTAATTCATCGAGTTTCGGCTCCTCAAGCTTCAGAAGCTTATCAGTATCAATAGGAGATAAAGTAAAATAAGCTTGTATATATTGTTTAAGTATGTCTATCGAAAAGCTGCGAAACCATTCAATATCATTCAATGAACGGATCAAATAAGGCGGTTTGAATAAATCAATTATTAGATCAGCTACAGCAAGTGAATAATTCTTGATTATCAAGCGCATCATATCTGGGTATTTTTTCAATAATTCTCTATCGAATAAAAAAGCTTGTATCTCCTTATCCTTAGTATCCAGTAGTGGATAAAAGAATGAGTGATTGAAGTAAATGGAGCATTTTCTTAATAACAAGATAATCATTTCTTTAAATAAAGCATTACACGCTAGAAAATTAGATAAATAAGAACTCTCTTCTTTAGTTTCACCTTCCTGCTTGTAACTGATCGTATATTCTTTATTGTCGCTCACCAAGCAGTGTAAAATTTCTTTTGGAGTTTGCTCGATCAGTCTTTTCACTAAACTAACAGCCGGATCATTCGTCAAAGTTTTCTCTTTTGATAAACGCACTAGAACACGGGCAACCCAATCTTTAAACATAAGAAGATACAAATAACCAGGCGCGCATTCTCCTTGTTCACCATTAGATATAAACCACAATAAAGTATTGCAAATAGATAATTCTTTTTTAGCCTCATCGGCTTTACTTAAAGTTAGTTGATAGTGCTCGATGCTTCGCTCTAAACTTTTAGAAAGTTGATTATCTAATAAGATCCACTGAAACAAGGCAATGATGACTTCATCATTTTTATTCTGATTTCTATCTAATACGTACACTAATAATTTCACACAATGAGCGTCGTCTAAAAATTTAGTAAAAGGCAGGTTTAATTTTTTTAATAATAAATCCATTAAATCCTGAGGCAAAGCGATCAAAGATTCGATCCAAAAAATAAATTGGCTCAATCTAGTTTCACCCTCTCCAGTTGGGTGACGCAATAATCTACGTATAATCTCTGTCGACAGCTCTTCTATTGTAGGAACAAACTTTGTTTTATTTTTTGTCATCTTCACACCAGCAGGTTAGTAATGTCACGATATCCGCTCAACACACCCTAACTATTTCATCAATATCCCCTTGGCTTCATTCGTTTCCTCTTCGAGAGATTATTGATTTTTCTGATGCTAGTCGAGGTAAATGAGTACCTAAGAGAGCGTACAGCAGGCTGTAACACAATAAATAACACAATAAACTTGTGTTTAAAACAAAATTTCTAATAAACAGTTATGCTCTCGACGAAGGAAATAAAAAAACGGGAAGCAAGCTGGCCATTATTTTTAGAGCAAGACAACTACTACAGCCGTGAAGAAGGCAAGGCTCAAAGCCAATGGTGGGGAAAAGGTGCTGAGAAATTAGAATTAATAGGTTGTCACAATATAAATCAAGCGATTACACTCGGTATGGTTGCATGAAAGAGTTTCGGCAGCTGAATGACGATCCGTAGCGTTCGTCTAATCGCCTGACCTGTTTGGAACTCTATGAGGCTTTGGAACAATATGAATGCCAACCGATTAAGAATGCCCATCGGCAAAGATGATTTCGCTAGCTTAATGCGGCAAGACTGTTACTTCGTCGACAAAAGTTTATTTAT
>JABDAQ010000061.1 GCA_013289115.1 Gammaproteobacteria bacterium | reverse complement strand
CTTGTAAATCGTCTAGCCAACGTATGTATGTATTCGTCCACGTCTCCGGCACAAAACGCAAGTCGCCTGATTGAACCGCTTGTTTTGCAGGCTTTGCTAAATCGTGCATACGTACAAACCATTGATCCGTTAAATACGGTTCAATGATCGCACCCGATCGTTCACCGCGCGGAACCTGTACGTTATATGCCTGACTCTTTTCCAATAAATTTTTTGTTTCCAAATCAGAAATAATTTGAGTGCGTGCAACAAAACGATCTAAGCCTTGATACGATTCAGGAACACGATGATTTAAATGCCCTTGCGGCGTAAAAATCATGATAGGTTCTAATGAATGCCGTTGTGCCATCGCATAATCATTAAAATCATGCGCTGGTGTAATTTTGACACAACCTGTACCGAAATCTGGAATAACCGCTTCATCCGCAATAACCGTTAAAATTCGTTGCGTCAATGGAAGACATACTTGCTGACCTATATAGGATCGATAACGTGAGTCATGTGGATGCACAGCGACGGCGACATCGCCAAATAAAGTTTCTGGACGTGTCGTTGCAACGACTAAATATTTTTCTGGATCGTGCAATAAAGGATAGCGTATATACCAAAGCTGCCCTGGCTCTTCTTGATGAATGACTTCTAAATCAGACACAGCCGTTAGTAAAACAGGATCCCAATTGACTAAACGCTTGCCGCGATAAATTAAATTCTGTCGATAGAGTGCAATAAATACTTTTTCTACCGCGATGGAAAATCCTTCGTCTCGTGTAAAACGTTCACGCGACCAATCAATAGAAACGCCAAGTCGACGCAGTTGTTGTGTAATTCGATCGCCTGATTTATTTTTCCAAGCCCATACTGCCTCATTAAAAGCAGAACGACCTAATTGTTGGCGTGTTTGTCCACAACGCATTAATTGCCGTTCCACAACCATTTGTGTTGCAATACCTGCGTGATCCATACCACCCTGCCACAAAACATTTTTACCTAGCATGCGTTGATAGCGAATTAAAATGTCCATCAAAGTCACTTGAAACCCATGGCCCATATGTAAACTGCCCGTCACATTGGGTGGAGGTAACACGATGCAATAGGATGAACCATGACCTTTAGGTTTAAAATAACCGCGCCTCTCCCATAGCTGTGACCAATGCAGCTCAAGTGCATGCGGATAATAGGTTTTATTCATGAATTATGATCACTTATATCAAATCAGCTCAATTCACAGCAATAAGCCTTGCTTTAATCCTTCCTCACGACCTTGCTGAAGACCTTCTTCACGTCCAAAACGTTCAATATTCGTAATGTAACCCACTCTCGTTTCCTCCTCTAATTTTTGAACTTAGATTTTATAAGTTAATTCTAATTCTTTCGGCAACGCCAGTACCCAGTCTATCATTTTACATAGATTGATTATGTAGTCTCTACTGTGTCCTCTCTCAAATAATCATTTCGTTAGTCTAAATTTGATCTTATAGCGCGCTTGCGGATCTTTGTACCTCTATGTGAAATAGAACGATTTGTTTATTTCCTTCTATCGTTTTAACCTGAACGAGTTTGTCTACAAATCGTTTGCCTACCATCGCTTCCGTCGTGATCGACTGTAATTCTTTGTCCAACGTTTCATAGCCTGCCTCCCAGTCGATCTGCTTTGCTATCTCCGGATAGAAAAATTCAATGCATTCTTTGAGATAACTATCCAATAGATCTTTCCAGACACTGTCTTGATTCGATTTCATGGTTGTTTTATTCTTTCATTAATCATCATTATTGACATCGAAAATTGATGTTAACTCAGTTTGCAGAGTTTTTCGTATCTCTTCAAGTCCTAAAGTAACTAACACGTTGATTCATAGTAAATCAGTAAGCAAGTACGCTGTAATTCGTTATACTAGTACACTCTTAATTTTCACACTAAAATCGCTATGGGTCAGATCATCTGTATTGTTAATCAAAAAGGGGGCGTTGGAAAAACGACTACTTGTGTTAATCTATCCGCTTCTCTTGCTGTGTTAGGTCAAAAAATTTTAGTCATTGATCTTGATCCACAGGCTAACGCGACTACAGCAAGCATGGCTCAAGCGTATCCAGACTTTAAAAATATCGCCTCTGTTTTATTAGGAGAACACAACATAGTCGAAGCAATTGTCGTTACGCCAGCACAGTATGCTTTAATTCCCGGTAACAGCGCTTTAACAGCCACAGAATTACATTTACTTCACAATGAACAACGTGAATATTGCTTAAGCAAATGCTTGGCTGAGATTCGAGATGACTATGATTATATTTTGCTTGACTGTCCACCTTCATTAACTTTATTAACTGTGAATGCATTGGCTGCTTCAGATTCGGTCATTGTGCCTGTGCAATGTGAATACCTCGCCTTAGAAGGATTAAGCAGTTTAATTCGTACTATCGAAGAGACGCGCGAAACTATTAATCCAAAATTATATATTCACGGACTATTACGTACCTTATTCGACGGACGCAATAGTTTATCGCGCCAAGTCTCAGAAGAACTATTACTGCATTTTAAAACGAAAGTATACGATACAATCATCCCACGCAATATTCGTTTGGCAGAAGCACCTAGTTACGGTCAACCTATTTTAATCTATGATCCGCAAGCAGCTGGAAGCTTAGCTTATCTACAATTAGCGCAAGAAATATTAATCAAAGACGGTCGTACGCAGACAACTCAAGAACAACTGACTGCCACCGGCCCTCTACCACTACTACGACAACGTGCAAGCAAACCTGAATCAATGAAGGAATAAATATTTTATGAAAAAACGCGGCCTTGGACGTGGTCTAGATGCTTTACTCAGTCAAAGCTCTTTAAATCGTATTTTAAAAAATGAAGTAGATATATCCAACCCACAACTACGCTATCTACCTATTGAGTATTTGCAAGCCAATCGCTACCAACCTCGAAAAGAATTCGATGCCGCTACGCTGCAAGAATTAGCCGATTCAATACGTGCACAAGGCATTATCAGTCCATTGATCGTGCGTCGCTTAGAAGGAAAAGAAAATCGTTATGAAATCATTGCGGGAGAACGTCGTTGGCGTGCAGCACAATTAGCACAATTAAATGATATTCCAACGTTGATCAAAGATATCTCAGATCAAGCAGCGCTGGCCATTGCATTAATTGAAAACATTCAACGCCAAGATCTGACACCGATCGAAACTGCCTTAGCCCTACAACGCTTATTGCATGAATTTGATATGAATCATCAGCAAATTGCGCAATTATTAGGAAAGTCACGCAGCACGATCAGTAATCTCTTGCGATTATTAAGTTTGGCGCCGATCGTAAAAAATTTACTTGAGTCCAAACAATTAGAAATGGGTCATGCGCGTGCGCTTTTGAGTTTAGAAGAGGCCTCGCAAGCTGAATTAGCGCAGATCATTGTGAAACACAAATTATCAGTACGTGCCACAGAGCAACGTGTACGCAATTGGCAGAAAAAAATAAATTTTCCAGAAACAAAAACCATGCATCCTGATCTGCAGCAATTACAACAAACTTTATCCGATCGCTTAAGTACACCTGTATCTTTAAAACAAACACGCGGCAGAGCAGGTAAAGGACAGTTGATTATTCATTATGCAAGCTTAGATATTTTGGACGGCATTATTCAGAAAATTTTAAATGAAAATCTCAATTGTTTGAATCAGAATTAAAATAACTCGCTATGTGAAATAAGTTGCACCGTTTAGGTGAATCGAACAAAATAAGACATAATAAAATGAGAATTATCTTTGAGAATCGAAATTATGCCTTCTACTCTATTAAAAATGCCCATCGGCCAAAGTGATTTTGGCCGAGTCATTCAAGAACAATGTTATTTTGTAGATAAGAGTTTATTAATTCAAGAAATACTCGAAGATAGACAGATCATTCTGATCACGCGTCCGCGTCGATTTGGAAAAACCTTAAATCTTTCGATGCTGGATTAAATCCTTCAATATAGAAAAAACTATATTCTCATTAATCAGACACTCAACTGTTTTTCCTTCTAAGAGTTGTTCAACACTTTCTTTGTGAATTAACCCCGAGCGATACAAACATTCTTTGACTAACGCATTATCGCTGGTATTGAGCCAATAACATTTTAATAAACCTTTTTC
>JABDAQ010000060.1 GCA_013289115.1 Gammaproteobacteria bacterium | reverse complement strand
TTGTCTTTCACTGAATCGATCAAAGTACCTAATTTTTTGATGCAATGTTGAAAATTGTATTCCAAGGTGTCAACTAAATGATCCAGTTCTACAACGAGAAGTATATTACGCCATTTGTTCGTTACGATCTGTCCAATGCGTCGCATGCCAGCGCCAATATTTCTTGCGAACATCAAATACACGCCTATACCAGCGCCTACTGCACAGAATGTAGATAGGGTCATTTTTAGAGCAGCAGTAAGATTGAGGCTTAACGCTAATAAACCAACAACACTGATAAGTCCTGTAACACAGGCTGCTAAGATTGCTAAAAAGAATGCAAATAGATTTAAGATCCTTTTTTTTATTTTTTTCATATAGGTTCCTTGATGACGCGACAACAGATGATGCTATCTATGAATCCTGCCATATATTTACTTATTTTTTGCCAACAATTCAGCTGTTTGTACGTAACATACGTTATCTTAAAAAGGGCGACGAGAATCTAACATGAGCAGTATGGTTGCGTAAATAGCATTGCACATTTAACTGCGTAAGGCGAGGCTCAAATAATAGTGATGAAGCTGTTCAATCTTTGTTTGTAGCGCAGAGAGTTCGCCGCTGTTATTGATGTAATCATCAGCATATTGATTACGTTGTGAGCGTGTTAACTGTGTTTCAAGTATTTGTTGCGTTTGATGATCATTGCTATGATCGCGTTGTTGTAGACGTTGTATCTGCAGTTCTTGAGGTAAATCAATCAGCAAAATTCGATCAATTTGCAGTGCCAAGTTAGATTGTTTTAGATTCAGTTTATTTTCTAGCAATAAGGGAATGATCAAAACACAGTAAGCAGCTGTGAGCATTTTCAGTTCATCAGATAGTTGTTGATAAATGAGTGGATGTAGCAGATCCTCTAGCCAACGACGTTGCTTTGCATCCGCAAAAATCAGCCTGCGTACATGGGCTCGATCAAGTTGCTGTGCTGACGTTAAGATAGCTTCACCAAAATGGTTGACAATTTTAGCTAAAATATCCGGTTTCTCTGTTAATGTGCGAGCAATTACATCTGCATCAATAACCGGCACTCCAAGTTTTGAGAAAAAATCACCGGCTGTTGATTTACCACTTGCAATGCCTCCAGTTAATCCGATTTTGAGCACATTACTCCGCTTTATCTGAAACTAATTCGCTGGAAGGCACAATGCTCTGATTATTTTGCGCTTTTTTAGTCGCTAACGTTTGAAAATCGATCGGAGGTAAATAGAACGGTGGAAAGGTTGCTCGTGCAATCAAGTCAGAAACCGTCTCGCGCGCATAGGGAAATAAAATAATGGGGCAGGTAACGTCCAGTATTTGCTTTTGATCCTGTTCTGAAAATTGCTTGATGGTAAATATGCCCGCTTGCTTTACTTCAATTAAAAAAATGATTATATCTTTACTGCTTGCTGTCACTCTTACATGAACAATCACTTCATAGCGATCTTCTTTATAAGCTGCATGTGTTGTGTCTAGATGCACATCCAGTTCAGGTTCCCAGGTTTTAAAAAAAATCTCAGGGGTTTGAGGGGTTTCTAATGATATGTCTTTAGCATAGATACGTTGAATAAGAAATTGAGCTTGCTGTGCATCATCAGTGGTCTGTATATCTGCCATAAAAAAATATTACCTCGATTCAAATAATTGTTTAAGTGTACCTGCAGCATGCAGCGCTTTGAGATCATCAAAACCGCCTATCGAAAATAAGATTTGTGGGACAGTGCGTTTGCCACTGCACAATCGTAGCATTTCTTCACGCTTCTCAGGTTGGGTTTCAATATTAACTTCAGTGTAGTGGATGGCATTTTCTGTGAGTAATTTTTTAGCATGTATACAGTAAGGGCATTGTGTTGTTGTGTAGATAGTAACAGTGATCATTGGGAGTCTCATTTATTTTGTCAGTGGAAATCCGGCATCATACCAGCTATTGATGCCACCTTTTAAATGATAAATTTGAGTAAATCCACTTTTGCGTAGCGTTCGAGCAGCGGTTTGATACGATTGTCCTGATGTGTAATTGATGATGATGGGTTTATTTTTGTGTGTTTTGATTTTTTGTAACTCATTGCCAAGTTGTTGCAAAGGAATATTGCGTGAGCCACTGATGGAGCTTGCTGCAAATTGCTTAACATCACGAAGATCCAGTACTAACGCTCCTTCTCTGTTTAATAATAAGGTTGCTTCTTGAGGAGAAAGTCCGCGCGCTCCTGTATAGCGTATATAGAGTTCAAGGCCGATTAACGCCATGGCTATGACCGCAAATGCCAGACATAATTGCCAGTGTTGGATAGAAAATTCAATAAATTTATACATAATCTTTGAGAATACTAAAACAAACATCTGTAGTATAACAAGGCTGATAAGCTGTAGCGAAGCATTTCGATCGAAATGCTCAAGCTATAGTAATAATCCTCGTTGTGCAAATGAAGTGATTGCACCATCGCCGATGATAATATGATCGAGTACATGCACATCAATTAAATCTAAGGCTTCTTTTAAGCGTTGTGTAAGTTGTTTGTCAGCAAGACTCGGTTCAGTATTCCCTGAAGGATGATTGTGAGCCAGAATAACAGCGGCTGCATTATGTTTTAACGCATGTGTTATAACTGTACGTGGGTGCACTGTAGCGCTATCGATAGTGCCATGAAATAATTCTTCAAATACAATAAGACGATTCGCATTATCCAGAAATAAGCAGGCAAATACTTCATGCGGATAGTGTTGAAGTCGTGCCATGAGGTATTGATATGCGTCGTTTGGGTTATGCAAAATATCGTGATATTTGAGTGATTCAGACATACAACGTGCTGCAATTTCAAAAGAGGCTTGCAACTGCACGTACTTTGCGAGCCCTAATCCAACGGTTTGACAGAAAGCATTCGCGGATGCTTCGATAATTTTACGCAAGCTTCCAAAGTTATTTAATAATTCACGACCTAGATCGACGGCTGTTTTCCCTTTAATACCTGTGCGTAAAAAAATAGCGAGTAATTCAGCATCAGATAAATATTGTGCTCCTTTTTCAAGTAATTTTTCTCTCGGGCGTTCTGCTTTCGGCCAATGATTAATGCTCATGAGATTCCTTTTTATTATTATCTATGTCCATATACTCAGTTGTTTTTAATGTCATTTTACTGTATCACAAACCTATTATGTCGACATCTTTACGTAATCTAACTGTGTTAGTGACCCGTCCTGCACATCAAGCAGGTAATCTATGTGTAGAAATTGAGCGCCATGCTGGACGGGCACTGTTATTTCCAACCGTTGCCATTGTAGATGTACCGCAAGCTTCGATACATAAAACAGTACAAACGCTGACTGACTATGCGATGGTTATTTTTCTTAGTCCAAATGCTGTATATAAAGTGATCGAACAGATACGACAGTATTGGCCACGATGGCCTACGACTGTCCATTTGATCGCGATCGGTGCAACAACGGCACAGTTATTACGCAACTATTATCCGCAGCATTCTATTATTTGTCCGAGTTCTCCATTTAATACAGAACGTTTATTGGCTATGTTGTCTACGCAGTCGTTGCGCGGTCAATCTGTTTTGCTGATTCAAGGTGAAGGCGGACGTACTTTATTAGCGGACACATTGAGACAATGGGGTGTTTGGGTCACGCAGCTGTCTGTATATCGACGTGTTTTAGCACAGCCTAGCGTAGAAGAAATAGCCAATGTTGCAAGAGCTCCCATTGATGTTATCATCGGTACAAATGGTTCGGGTATAAAAAATTTAATTATTTTATTGCATACTCAACATTTTGCATTATTGGATGTACAGTTGCTAGTTGCAAGCGCACGTATCGCTCACTTGAGTCGCGATTTGGGATTTAGGCGGCCTGCTTTAATTGCTGAGAATGCAACCGATGCTGCCTTGATGCGCGCATTACTTGATTGGCGAGGAGAAAAAACATGGATCTGAACCCGATACGGCCTGATTCACAACAATCTGTAGCGATCAAAGCGGTTTATAAACGTCCATGTTTTTGGTTGAGTGGTTTTCTGATTCTTGCACTGATCGCTTTGTTTTTATTTTGTTTTGAGTTGTATCAGCGCCAGAGCCGCTTGAATATACACCTGAACGCTTTGCTACGTGTGCAGCAAAGCAGCGTTGCGATACAAAAGGATCAGCTTCAACGCCAAGGTATTGATTTTGAACA
>JABDAQ010000059.1 GCA_013289115.1 Gammaproteobacteria bacterium | reverse complement strand
TTCAAGCAAACCTACCCTGTTAATGGAATTCAAACGCGTACGTTCGAATCAAACGCACTCATCCTCTGAAGTCAATGATCTGTTAGAAAAAACAGCGCATGAGGCATTAGCACAGATTGAAAATAAAATTTATTATCAAGAAGCAAAACAATACGGCAGTCAATCTATTTTAATGATCGCTTTGGCTTTCTGCGGTAAACAATTTAAACTCGTCTACTCGGAAAAAGCAGCATTTAGCAGGTAGTAGAAGAATCTTTTCGTTCAGCGTGAATTGTTAACAGCGCCTAATAGCTCATTGATAATAAAACTATTGACTGTGCTGTAGGCGTACTTTAAATTTAAGTGCTTAAGAAATTATAAGGAACAAATCCGCTATTTATGGACAAAACACAGCCACGGATCATTTTTGGCAATCTAGTCAATGAGCTCATGACGGCTGAACCTGATATCAGGCATGCCCGTTCTTTAAGCGCTGTATCTACTCGAAAAATCTGGTTGGCTTATGAAGGTGATTGCGTTATAACACCCGAAGAAATCCGCCCAGTTTTTAAGGAATATGCCTGTGGTCTCCTGCAATCTGATCCCAATAAAATTACAAACTATACACCGACGGGCTCAGTATTAACTTATTTGTCCAAGCGTTTAGACCATGGCGATCGTGCCGTGTTTAATGAGTATCTTAGTCAAACGCCAAACGCAGTTTTACTACCGTTTGCCTTAGATCTACCGACCTTAAATTTTGCAAAACAATACAATCTACCCATTGATGCCTACGATGCATTTCCTGCATCATCGCTGATTGAATTGATCTATCGTTGGAATACAAAATCCGGATTTCGCGCGCTAGCAGAGCGGCTGAATTTACCCATCGTACCCGGTGTTTCTACACAGGATGTTAACGAAGTTAATGCCCTCGTACATCAATTTCTTCCATTGACCGGAAAAGTTATTATTAAATTGGATCGCGGTTCAAACGGATACGGACACCTCGTACTCGATCATCAAACAGATTTCAAATATGTTTTCGCGCAACATTTAGAGGCATTTAAAAATCAGTACAAGCATTTTACGATTGAGTCTTTGCTTGAAGTGATTGCTGTACCTAACATCACGCTAACGATCAACAATTATATGTCACCGAGTCAAATGTTCGGCGTACAGGCGGCACGTATCTAAAATCACTGGCTCAGCGCTTAATGGGCAATGTTCATGATTATCAATGGATCGCACAGATCCAAATCAGCACAATACAGCAATTCATAGAAGCACACGCTTTATTAGACGATAGCGGATTGCAGTTTACATTCGAGCAAAAAGAAGGAGTTATTTTAAGTGCTGACACTTACTCGGTCGATCAAATATTACGTTATTTAGTCATTGGCAAATCATTGCAATCGGCTGAATACATCTTAAAAAAATGGAAACAACACATCAATCTCATGCAAAAGGATCGCCAGCCATGCTTCACCCCAATGTAAAAATTGCAAAAAGCAAGATTTCAGGTATTGGTTTGCATGCAAATATTTTTTTACCCAAAGGCACAATCATTTGGCATCCTTGTCGTGATTGTACGTATTTTTCAGAGCAGGATTTAAATTTATTTAAGCAATATTCTCCTGTTATTTATCGATGGTTGGATGAATACGGTTACTATCTTTCCAATGGCAGTTTGGTACTTAAATGTAGACAAGGTTTTCTTTTTAATCATAGTTGTCAAGCCAATGTGCTGGATTATGGTTTAGATTTCGGTGTGACTATTCGATCGATCGAAAAAGACGAAGAGCTTGTATGCGATTACAGAACCTATTCAGACGGTCCTGCTTGGAGCATTCAATGTCAATGTTCAACATCTAATTGTTGTGGTTTATTACAATCAGAGCAAGGAAAAAGCAGAGCTCTTAGAAATCGCTGGCGTCAATGCGTCGAAGCAACTTTGGATCAAATAAAAGCAGTTGAACAACCCTTGCATCAAAGTTTATCCGCTTGCAGCAGCATTTATCCGCTGTTGTTGAATAATCCCGATCAATTCTTTTGGCAAGAAGAAATAACGGTACAAAATCCAAGTTTCTTAAAATTAAAAACGCAGGAAATGTTATGAACGATCAACAGATCATGGACAAACTTAAAACCATCCTTATTACTTATCTCTATGTTGAATTATCCAAAGAGGAGATTGATCCGGCAGCTAATCTACAAGCAGTTTATCAAATTGATTCATTAGGATTTACAGAATTACGTTTTCAATGCGAAGAACAGTTTTCTATCAAAATAACCGATGAAGATTTCATGCCAGAAAATTTTAGAAGCTTAGACGCTGTTAAATCTTTAGTAGAACGCTGCCTCCATCAGTCTGTGGAAAGCATCTAATGGATAAAAAACATGCGGAACAAATTGCTTTAGAAGCTAGTTTACATTTCGATCATTATAATGGACATCGTTTACCCTTTGCCTGCTTATCAGCCAAAGGCATTACGCAAACCTTAGCGTCTTGTCGCGTGCCCATACAAGAGCACAGCATTATTGATCTGAGCGCTGCTTATTCTTCTGCAACCTTGGGTGCAGGCAATCAGGAGCTACTGCAGGTTTTAGCTCAGTCAACCTCAGGTTGTGTTACGGATGAACTTCATTCTATGGCACGCGCAGATATGTTGGTCTATCTTTTTGGGCCTGATGGACTTTGGACAAAACATTTTCCATCTGGGTCAATATAAAGTGAGCGGGCGTAGTTCAGGTTCAGAAGGCATGGAATTAGCACTGCGTATAGTATTTGAACAACTTTTAGATCAGCGTTCTTTTCGTCGTATAAAAAACAGCGAACACAAAAGAATTATCTTGTCTTTTGAGGGCGCTTGGCATGGATGGACCATGCTGAACACGATGTTGAATAATCGAGCTTTTTTTAAAGTAGGTCTACCTGAGGTTACAGCTAAGAATTTTCCTATTCGCTTCGAACAGATTCCTTTTGGAGATACTCAGTTATTAATTGAATATTTTGCGCAAAAAGGTTCAGAGATTCTAGCGGTAGTCGTTGAACCGATTCAAGGCGATGCTGGAATTATTGTGCCAGAAATCGGTTATCTTCGCACTTTAGCTGAACTATCAAAGCAATCGGGTGCTTTTTTAATAGCAGATGAAATTTTAACATTCGCTAAAACAGGAAAATATTTTGCAATGTACGATGAGCAAGGACCGATTGCTACTGATATCACAGTGATTGGTAAATATCTTGGTATGGGATTGATACCCGTATCTTTTGTCATTGCTCGGGAAGATTTTCGAGTGCGCGCCTGTGCCACAGTATCGACTTATGATCTACGGCCTACGACCTGTTCCGTGATCAAACGGGGTATTGAGTATATAGAAGAACAAGGTTTATTGGAAAAAACAGAAGAATTAGGCAAATGGTTACGCGCAGAAATTCACAGTAAACTCGTAGTGCAATTTCCAAGTTTATATCGTTGTGTACGCGGTATGGGTTTTCTCAACGGCATTGAATTGATGCAGTATTCTTCTATGTACGTTGATCGCATTCGCAATACAATGATCGAATGCGGAGTTTATCTTGAGGTTATGAGTGGTGCAGGTAAACGTTCCCACGGTTTGCGATATTTATACCCGGCGTTGCGCATTGCACCTGCTTTAATCATCTCACAAGAAGAATTACAAGAAGCTGTAGAGGCAATGGTATTGGCAAGCAAACAATTATTACAGCAGAATCAAGTGCTTCAGAAAACAATCAATGTCTAAATATCAGTATAAGCGTCAGGTGATGCATAGCGATATCGATGCAGCACAGGTGGTGCATTTTTCTAAATACGCCGTTTTTATTGAGGATGGTTTAAATCATGCGTTCAAAACCATTTTAGGTGAGCAATTCGATTTAAGCTGGATGAATCAATTGCGCATTATTCGTTATCAAATACATTATCAGCATCCAGCTAGATTTAACGACGAATTAACGATTGAAATAGATTTTTTTCAATTGGGTATCAGTTCCGGGAAGATTGGGTTTGTCATCAGCAAACAGGATATTACCGCACATCAGCGGCTCGCTGATGGTTTTATCTTTATCGCGTATGTTCACAGTGTCACAGGCAAACCAGAAGCCTTTCCGCATACTTTTATGAAATTAATAAAAGGTTGATGATGTCAACAACAGTAAAAACTTTAGGTTTCACCGCATTAAAAACCTATCTACG
>JABDAQ010000058.1 GCA_013289115.1 Gammaproteobacteria bacterium | reverse complement strand
CGTTACACGCATGGATGTCTTGCATAATGTTATGTCTTCACAAAATTCGACAACACTCAATGAACGTTTCGAACAGCGTGTTCCTATGTCACGTCTGCGTGCACGTATTGCACAACGTTTGGTTGAAGCACAACATGAAGCAGCTATCTTAACAACCTTTAATGAAGTTAATTTGCAGGAATTGACGCAATGGCGTACTGCTTATAAAGAAAGTTTTGAAAAAAAGCATGGTGTGCGCCTCGGATTAATGTCATTTTTTACTAAAGCAGTGATCGCGGCGTTACAACGTTATCCTGCACTTAATGCTTCCATCGATGGCACGGATGTTGTGTATCATGATTATTTTGATATTGGTATTGCAGTTTCCACTGATCGCGGCTTAGTTGTCCCAATTATTCGTGATGCACATCGTTTGAGTTTTGCTCAATTGGAACAAACAATCGCTGATTATGGAAGCAAAGCACGAACCAATCAAATTACCTTAGAAGAAATAACAGGCGGCACATTTACGATTACAAACGGTGGCGTCTTCGGTTCTTTATTAGCAACGCCCATTATTAATCCGCCACAAAGCGCGATCTTAGGCATGCATAAAATTGAACAACGTCCTGTCGTTGAACAAAATCAGATTGTGATTCGTCCTATGATGTATATCGCGTTATCGTATGATCATCGTATTATCGATGGTAAAGAATCTGTGGGTTTTTTAGTGACTGTAAAACAATTTTTAGAAGATCCAGCGCGTTTATTGCTGGATATTTAATAACGAGTAATGAATCAATGAATCTACATGAATATCAAGCCAAAATTTTATTAAATGAATATGGCTTAACAGTGCCGGTGGGTCAGGTTGCAGAGAGTGTAACAGAAGCACTTGCCATTGCGAGACAATTGGGTGGAAGCGCTTGGATGGTTAAAGCGCAGATTCATGCTGGCGGTCGTGGGAAAGCGGGAGGTGTGCGTTATGTAACGAGTGAAGAAGAGTTAGCACAGGCAGTGAACGCATTATTAGGTAAAGCATTAATTACGTACCAAACGGATATGCGAGGTCAAAAAGTACAGAAAGTTCTCATTGCCGCTCCCTGCGATATTAAGCGCGAGCTTTATTTATCGATGCTTTTAGATCGTGCGAGTGGAAAAATTGTAATTATGACCTCTACGGAAGGGGGTGTGGAGATTGAAGATGTTGCATCTCACACGCCCGAGAAAATTATAAAAATTACGCTTGATCCTTTGTTAGGGGCTTTGCCTTATCAAGCGCGCGCATTAGGATTTCAACTCAATTTAGACACAGAGCAGATTAAAGAATTCACACGTTTTGTTTTAGGGTTGGCACAAGCGTTTATCGCTTATGATTTTAGTCTTGTAGAAATAAATCCGTTGATCATTGATCAAGCTGATCGATTGGTTTGCTTGGATGCTAAAGTAGTCATCGATGATAATGCGCTATTTAGACAGCCGAAATTACGCGCTATGCGTGATTCTACGCAAGAAGATGATCGTGAAAATCGTGCGCATGCTTGGGAGCTTAATTATATTGCTTTGGATGGCAATATTGGTTGTATGGTCAACGGCGCTGGATTGGCCATGGCAACGATGGATTTAATTAAATTGCATGGCGGTCATCCTGCTAATTTTCTCGATGTCGGCGGGGGTGCGACTCAAGAACGTGTTACTGAAGCGTTTAAGATTATTTTATCGGATGCACAAGTCAAAGGTGTGTTAGTTAATATTTTTGGCGGTATTGTACGTTGCGATATGATTGCCGATGGCGTGATCGGCGCGGTAAAAGAAGCAGGTATTTCTGTTCCTGTCGTTGTGCGATTAGAAGGGAATAATTCTGATCTAGCCGCAGAAAAATTGCGTGATAGTGGTTTGAATATTATTGCCTCTAGCGGTTTGACGGATGCGGCGCGTAAGATCGTGGCTTCCGTTGCTGAAAACGCATAATGCATGTCTTAATAAAATCATCGGTAGTTTTTCATGAGTATATTGGTCAATAAAGACACGAAACTGATTTGTCAGGGTTTTACTGGCAGTCAAGGTACGATTCATTCACAGCATGCCTTAGATTACGGTACACAGTTGGTCGGTGGTGTAACACCGGGTAAAAAAGGCTGGAAACATTTGGGTTTGCCTGTTTTTAATACTGTGGCTGAAGCGATTGCTGAGACTGGAGCAAATGCTAGTATGATTTATGTTCCTGCGCCTGCTTGCAAAGATTCTATCATTGAAGCGATCGATGCGGGCATTAAAGTGATTGTATGCATTACAGAAGGTATTCCCTCGCTCGATATGCTGTATGTAAAAGCTTATTTAAAAAATTTTCCAAGCACGTATTTAATTGGTCCAAACTGTCCAGGAATCATTACACCTGCACAGTGTAAGATAGGCATCATGCCTGGTTATATTCATCAGCCTGGCCGTATCGGTATCGTTTCTCGATCGGGTACTTTAACTTATGAAGCAGTGAAGCAGACCAGTGATTTGAATTTAGGACAAAGCACCTGTGTGGGTATCGGTGGCGATTCAATACCGGGTATGAGTTTTATTGATGTGCTTACTTTGTTTGAACAGGATCCTGATACGGTGGCCATTCTGATGGTGGGCGAAATTGGTGGTACAGCAGAAGAAGAGGCTGCTCAATTTATTTATGAGCAAGTAACTAAGCCCGTCATTGCGTATGTTGCGGGTGTAACAGCACCTATTGGCAAACGCATGGGGCATGCAGGCGCGATCATTTCAGGAGGTAAAGGAACAGCGGCTGGAAAATTTAAGGCACTCGAAGAAGCAGGCGTTTATACGGTGCGTTCGCCTGCAGATATGGGTCAAGCAGTAGCGAGCGCAATAGCCGTAGTATGAGCAGTATGCCAAAGGCAATTATTGAAGCTTTGTTATTAGCTTCTGGAGAGCCATTACAGTTAAAGCGTTTATGTGAAATAGTGAATTCTGAGTATGATGCATCTCAAATACAGCAAGTTTTAACCGAACTGGAACAAGATTATCATGATCGAGGAATTCGCTTAGTGCAATTGAGCAGTGGTTATTGTTTTCAAACGGCTCCCGAGTTGAAGAATTGGATTACGCGTTTATTTCCAGAAAATAACATACGCTGTTCACGGGCTTTGTTGGAAACCTTAGCGGTGATTGCCTACCGTCAACCTGTAACACGCGGGGAGGTTGAAGCGATTCGCGGTGTGACGGTCAATTCTTTGCTGATCAATACTTTACTTGATTATGAATGGATTCGTGTGGTAGGGCAAAGTCAAGTGCCAGGTCGTCCAAATTTATATGCAACAACGCAGCAGTTTTTAGATCATTTTAATCTAAAAAGTTTAAATGATTTGCCGCAGGCTGAAAATCTGATGCCACGCACTGAGTAAACAATGCAAACTGAAAAATTACAAAAAGTTCTAGCGCAGTTGGGTCTAGGTTCTCGTCGCCATATTGAACAATGGATTTTACAAGGCCGCATCCGAGTGAATCACAGCTTGGCTAAGTTGGGCGATCGCGTGGATATTTACGCTGCGATTGAATTAGATGGTAGACCTGTGCGGCGCGGATCAGAGTCTACTTTTAGACGACGCGTTTTGTTGTATCATAAGCCAGCAGGAGTGTTGTGTACGCGTCACGATCTAGAAGGGCGTCCTTTAGTATTTGATCAGTTACCAGCGATTAAAGCGCAGCGTTGGATTTTAGTGGGCCGTTTGGATTTGAATACCTCTGGTTTATTATTAGTCAGCAATGAGGGTTCTTTAGTACATCGTCTTTTACATCCCTCGTATGAAATTGAACGTGAATACGCGGTGCGTGTTTTAGGCCGAGTAACAGAGCAAATGCTAACGCGTTTATGTAATGGGGTACATTTGGAAGATGGTTGGGCCTCTTTTACAACTATTCATGATCGGGGAGGATCAGGGGTAAACCATTGGTATCACGTAATATTAAAAGAAGGTCGCAATCATGCCGTACATCGTTTATGGGCCTCTGTTGGTGTGACTGTGAGCCGCTTGATTCGTATCCGTTTTGGATCGATCAGCTTGCCACAGGATTTGCCACGTGGACGTTGGCGTGAGTTGACGGCAGAACAGATAAGCAGCTTAGAAAAAATACTGTATAGTGACGGGCGTGTGTGAAAAAAAAGCTTTGCTATTAGTAGATTTACAAAATGATTTTATGCCGGGTGGAACTTTAGCAGTGCCTAATGCGCATGAAATTATTGTGATCGCGAATCAATTGCAGTTTTATTTTGACTGTGTAGCAGTTACGCAAGATTGGCATCCGAGCGATCATTGTAGTTTTGCAAGCAATCATCCGGGTCATGCTGTGGGCGATCGAATAGCGTGTGATGGTGTGACACAGATACTTTGGCCCATACATTGTCAACAAAATAGTTGGGGTGCGCAGTTTGTTTCCGATCTGATACTTAAACCAGGTACTTATATTGCGCAAAAAGGAATCGATCCAAAGATAGATAGCTATAGTGGGTTTTTTGATGCTGCACGTAGGCGTGCTACAGGATTGACTGATTATTTTCAGCAACATGGCAGCATTGAGTTATACATTGCTGGCGTTGCAACAGATTATTGTGTTCAATACACAGCATTGGATGCCTGTCAACTTGGTTTTAAAACATACCTTATTATCGATGCCTGTCGTGGTATCCGTGTATTCGATAGCATGAAGGCTGTTACTCAGATGCAAGAAGCGGGTGTAATTTTAGTGCACAGTAATAAGATTAAAGCGAGAAGGATAGGACGATGATGTCCGATAAATACCTACTATGACTACTAAGCCTACTCTATTAAAGATGCCCATTGGCCAAAGT
>JABDAQ010000057.1 GCA_013289115.1 Gammaproteobacteria bacterium | reverse complement strand
ATACTTACTTTATATTGTGCACGAATTTATGGAACGGTTGCTAAACCAGAACGTTCGTTATTTTTTAGATTGTTTGGTTATTTTATACTGTTTTTATCGATCCTCTGGTTCGTGCATCAGTTAGCTGATCTTATCTATCAGGCCTTAGGTAGTACGCTAACAAAACAGAGCGTGATGCAGTCGCTGTTAAAAATATTTATTAATTTAATTATTGCTGCGTTTTATTTTAAGCAACAGTGCTTCAATGGCAATAAACCTTGTTGTACTGCTTTAGTATTTTCAATACTGATTAGTTTGCTTTTTATTGCAGCGCTTGGTATTCCTTTTTTTCATGGGTTCGTAACATCACGCCTTGTAGTAAATAATCATGCTCTTTATACAATGAAGAAATTAATCGACAAAAATCCTGATACGTCTCTTCAAAACGCGTACATTTTAAATCTTTGAAGGTTAAAAAAATGACCGGATATCTTCCTTGATGCTGACGTATCTCTTCCGGCGCTTCTTGAATCTTTAACCCCTCGAATAAGCCCGCTGTCGCTTCACCCTCGATTTCTTTAGCAAAATAATACCGCAGCATCGACAGATTTAAGGTCTTCCCAAACCGACGCGGACGCGTGATGAGAATAATTCGGGCATCCTCAAGTATCTTTTGAATGAATAGACTCTTATCAACAAAATAATACTTTCCTTGAATCAGCAGGCGAAAATCACTTTCGCCAATGGGCATTTTTAGTGAAGTAGGCGTCATAATTTCAATTTTTAAGAATAAACCTCTTTATTATAATGACTTCGGAGAATCAGACTAGCGTTAAATGTGTAACTTCATCCAGTTATTTTTAATAATTCCCAATAATGTTCATAGACTTGAATTAAAGTACCGACATCAGTTTGTACGCGCGCGCGTCGTACTGTTTTAGTATCAGGATAAACAATAGTATGACGCAATTGCGGTAGTTGCGTGACGGCTGTTTGATTGGGTGAGGCATAGCCGGTTGCTAAGGATAATTTTTTGGCAATGTCAGGGCGTAAAATGAAATTGATAAAACGATACGCATTTTTAAGATGCGGAGCGTATTTTGGAATCACCATGCTATCGATTGCAATAATGTAGTAGGGTTGTGGATAGATAAATTGTATGGCTGGATTTTCTTTTTGCGCTTTGTATACGTCACCGTTCCATGCCATACCTAAGAGAACGTCTTCGTCAACATACAATGCTTTAGCGGCATCGCTATTGAAGAGCTTTACATTGGGCATTAATTTTTTCAATTTTAAATACGCTTGTTTAATATGGTCTGGATCACGATCATTGGGTGAATAACCTAAGCTGATTAAGGCGATTGAAAATACTTCACGTACATCATCTAATAATAATAATTTCGATCGATACTGCGGTTGCCAAAGGTCGTTCCAGAATTTAATACTATTTTTTACTAAGTAGTGTGTATTGATGGCAATACCTGTTGCACTCCAAAAATAGGGAACGCTGTATTGATTGCCAGGATCGTAGGATTGATTTAATAAAATTGGATTGAGTTGTTTAAATTCAGATAATTTCTTTTTATCTAGCTTCTGTAGCATCCCTTCTTGGCGCATGCGATCTACAAAATACGTGGAAGGAACAATGACATCATAACCACTGTGCGAATTAGTTTTTAATTTACTATAGAGTGTTTCATTACTGTCGTAGGTGCTGTAATTAATTTTTATTTTTGTCTCTCGCGTGAATTGGGCGAGTACTTCATTGGAAATATAATTAGACCAATTATAAACATTCACCACTTCTGAAGCGAACACAGGAATACAGCACAGTATAATGGTGCAGAAACAGAGGCTGCGATGGAGCCATTTCATATTTTTTTCCGAGTAAGAAAAATATGCGCAGAAATCACAGCGCATAAAGTTAATGCGAATACTACGGAACATAAAGCATTGAGCTCAGGATTAATGCCTAGGCGTACTAAAGAGTAAATATAAAGCGGCAAGGTTTGAAAATCTGGACCCGTAACAAAAAAACTGATCATGACATCATCTAAGGATAAGGTAAAACTTAATAACCAACCCGCTAAGATTGCAGGTAATACAAGGGGTAAGATGATACGCCAGAGAATTATTAGTTCGTTGGCGCCGAGATCACGGGCTGCTTCAAATAATTGTTGATCAAAACTCGAGAGGCGACTGAAGATAGTTACCGTTACAAAGGGTGCGCACAGCATGGTATGCGCCAACAATAAAGTACAAAAACCAGGTTCTATTTTTAATACTGTAAATAAAATTAAAAAGGCTATGCCTAAAACAAGATCGGGCATGACGATCAAAATGAACATGAGGCTGTGCAAAAATTTTCTGGCAAAGAATCGGTAGCGGTAAAAACAAGTAGCGGTTATTATGCCAATGCCTGTGGCGAATGTGGCAGTTAATAAACCAACTTCTAGGGAATGTAAGGCAACATTTGCTAGATTACTATCAGCTAAAAGCGTTTTGTACCAGGCGAATGTAAATCCATGCCATAGCAAAGAATAGGTTGCAGTGTTGAATGAGTAAACGATCAGGAGTCCTAGCGGTGCGTATAAAAATAGATAAACGAAGGTTAAATAGGCGTATTGGGTCCAGCGATTCATAGATTCAGATCATCGGATTGTAATAGAGTTTGCGTTTTATTAATTTTAAAATACAACAACAGCATGAGGATCATCAGTGCGCTCAATAGCATACTAACGGCAGAACCTACAGGCCAGTTGTGCGCAGACAGAAATTGATCGGCAATGGCGTTGCCAATCAATAAAGAGCGTGCACCTCCTAAGATATCAGGGATATAAAATAAACTCATGGCAGGCAAAAGTACTAATAATAATCCACCCATGATGCCCGGTAAGGTGAGCGGTAGCATCACATGCCAAAAAATTCGAATGCGATTGGCACCGAGATCACGTGCCGCATCGATGAGTCGTCGATCTAATTTTTCAATGCTGGCATACAAAGGTAGGATCATGAAGGGAAGTAAGCTATAAACGAGACCGATCAATACGGCGGGTGTACTGTATAAGATTGATAACGGTTTTTCGATCAGACCCGAATAAATTAAAAGCGTATTGAGTACCCCTTTAGCTTTTAAGATCGCAACGATAGCGTAGGTGCGAATCAAAGAGCTAGTCCAAAATGGAATCATGATGAGTAACAATAATAAATATTTACCTTGATGAAGACGTGCTAGAAAATAAGCAAAGGGATAAGCAATGATAAGACATAAGCCGGTACATACACTGGCTAATAAAAACGATCGCCAAAATACTAATAGATATTGCGCATCAAATAAGCGTTGATAATTATGCCAAGTCAGTTGCCAGCGTACTAATTCGTTTGCATCGTAGTGTAAAAAACTCGTGAGAATTACCAAGAGTGCAGGGACTAGTGCAAATAAGATAAGCCATAACCAGACAGAGGTGATGCTAAACCACCGTAAGATGTGTTTAGAGTTCATCACTGGATAACATGACCTCCCAACCCGGGATCCAATGCAACCATACGGATTCATTGACTTCAAAATCTAATTTTTCATCATCTTCATTGAAAAATTGGGTCGACGCTATGCGTGTTTTACTGGCTAAGCGAATGATTAGATCGACGGTCGCGCCTTTATAGATAACTTGTTCGATCGTGCCACGTAGCATACGATCAGTATTGCTTACTTCATTTAAAGCCCAGACTTTAATATCTTCCGGACGAACTAGAGTATAGAGCGTTTGCTTATAGGTAACAGAAGCTCGTTTTTTTAATAAAAATTGTTTTCCCTCGATTAAAACATCAAGGGTATGTTCACCTATTGCTATTAATTGGGTTGGGAAGATATTGACTTCACCAATAAATTGAGCAACTTGTAAGCTAGTAGGTTCTTCGTAGATTTCGCGCGGTGTGCCTATTTGTACTACTGAGCCTTCATGCAAAACGATCAAGCGATCAGACATTGATAAAGCTTCTTCTTGATCATGAGTGACGAAAATAAAACTGATGCCCAATTGCATTTGTAATTGTTTTAATTCGATGCGCATAGCTTTGCGCAAGCGGTAATCTAAAGCGCTGAGCGGTTCATCTAATAATAATACAGGAGGATTATTGACAGCAGCGCGAGCTACTGCGACACGTTGTTGTTGGCCACCGCTGAGTTGATGTGGTTTTCGCTGCAGTAGGCCCTCCAATTTAACCATACGTAAAGCGTTGACAACTTGTTGTTCAATTAAAACTTTAGATACACGTTTACATCTAAGACCAAAAGCAACATTATCGAATACAGATAAATGTGGAAACAAAGCGTAGCTTTGGAACACTGTGTTAACGTGACGTTCTTGAGGTGCTAGAACAGTCACGTCACGACCGTTAATAAATACGCTACCACTATCGGGTCGTTCAAATCCTGACAAAATACGCAGCAAAGTTGTTTTTCCGCAACCGCTTGGGCCTAATAGCGTTAAAAATTCACCGGCTTTTACCTCAAAACTAATATCGTTGAGTACACGATGATCTTGAAATTGTTTTACGATGTGGCGAAATTCAACGACATTAGGACTCATGGTGATACATACCTTTATGATTGTTTACAAAGATAATACTTGCCGTAGTCCATTAGTCGAGTAGACTGAAGTCTTTTGCTGAAGCTGTTTTCTGGAGCAATTTAAATCGCTTTCCACAGAAAGCTAAAGCAAGTTTCAAGATAGATTGACTCCCGCGTTGCTTCGCTTCGGCGTAATATGCCTTCTCTTCGATCTGTGCTAAACCTTGCTGCGCTGCTTCGTCTAAGGCTTCCTCGATCCGTTCTACCGCGGGCTGCTCTGTTCGCGCAAATTTTACCCGCTTGAATTCCATCAATAAACTTAGTTTCTTCGGATCCTTCGATAAAATGAAATAATCATACCGCCCGTAGCCGCTTTCTTTATTTGATTTCAATTCATATGCCGGATGCGATTGTAAATGCGCCGTCAGTCCTGTCATGAATCCATGATAAAACGCTTCCGAATTCTGACTTAAATCATGTACGCT
>JABDAQ010000056.1 GCA_013289115.1 Gammaproteobacteria bacterium | reverse complement strand
GATTATCAGCGGTTACCGGAACTTGTAAAGGGATACGTTGTAACACGCGTATGCCAAAACGTTCTAGATCCGCAATCTTCTGTGGATTATTAGTAAGCAAATGAATTGTTTGAACATTCAGCTTGCGAAGTATCTGTGCGGCTATCCAATATTGTCGCTCATCTTTATTGAATCCTAATTTTTGATTCGCCTCCACAGTATCGAGACCTTGATCTTGCAAAGCATAGGCTTTTAATTTATTCACCAAACCAATACCACGTCCTTCTTGGCGTAAATAAAGTAATATGCCACCGTGCTGTTGTATTTGCGTCAAAGATTGCTGCAATTGCCATCCACAATCACAACGTTTTGAATGAAATAAATCACCCGTCAGGCATTCAGAATGGACACGCACTAAGATGGGTTCGTGTTGCTTGTGATCCCTGTCATTTATTAAAGCAAGATGCGATTGATCGTCTATTTTATTTTTAAATAATCTGAGCTGAAATCCACCCTGGTGTTCGGTTGGCAAATTTGTTGTGACAACTTCTTCGACCAAGCATTCTGTACTCAAACGATAATGAATTAACTCTTGAATCGATAGCAAAGTTAATCGATGCTGTTGTGAAAACCGCTGTAGATCAGAAAAGTTTGCCATAGTTCCGTCGGGATTCATAATTTCACAAATAACAGCAGCGGATTGCTTGCAGCCGGCCAAACGCATTAAATCTGTGCTTCCTTCTGTGTGTCCTGGCCGTGTGAGCACGCCATGTTGACGCGCTTTCAATGGAAAAACATGTCCTGGAGTGACGAAATCTTTTGCCAGACTTGTCGGATCCGCTGCCGTCTTGATAGTATGCGCGCGATCTTGAGCAGAAATGCCTGTACTAATACCCCGCGCCGCTTCAATTGACACAGTAAATGCAGTACCCACCGGATTATTAGATTCAGTTACCATCGCAGCTAAACCAAGACGTTGCACGTCGTGTTCAACCAAAGCCAGACAAATTAAACCACGCCCATATTGAGCCATAAAATTGATTTTCTCTGCTGTCACATCTTCAGCTGCCAACACTAAATCACCTTCATTTTCACGCTGTTTGTGATCAAACAAAACGATCATTTTTCCGCAACGAAGATCAGCAAACGCTTGATGGAGATTAACAAAAGCAGTAGCATTCATAAAAAATTACGAACTCCATAATTCTTCTAAACGATAAAAATCGCGTGTTTGTACAAGCATTAAATGAACGACAACATCGTATAAATCGACTACGATCCATTCTGAATTTCTACGACCTTCCACACTACGCACAGCGATCTTTTCAACTTTACTGGTTGAAACTAAGGTTTCAGCCAGGCTCTGTAAATGACGTTGTGAGCGCCCAGTACACACGATCATATAATCGGTAATCGTTGTTAAATTTTTAACCGTCAAAATCGTGATCGTTTCCGCTTGCTGCTCATCCAGTATTTTAGAAACGAAAGCAGATATGTCTTCGCTACTGCGCGGAGCTATTTGTTTTTTGGTGTGCATCCTATTTGATATAATCATTACAGTTTTTTATTTTACCTCAAAGAAGGAATGGAAGCATTTGAGGCAATATAAGGACAAGTGTTGGGCGCTGGTAGGTTCATGGTTCATCTCCTCGATCACAATCGATATATAATCGCTCTTGCTGTATATAGTGCCATACAGATTCAGGTAAATCGGTTGGCGCGATTTTTTCTCGTATTTGCTGGCGAATCTTGCTCGAAGAAATAGCCAGAAGTTCCTGCGATTGTACCATAGTCAACAAACCAGATGACCGATTATATAACTCACTCGGCTCATGAACCTGATAGTTGTGTACGTACTGTTCTAATGTTTGATTTAACTGCACAGGATGATCAGGTCGTATCAAGATAAAAAGATGCGCAGAGTGAATCAACTCCTGCCAACGATACCATTGATCAAAGTGAGCAAATGCATCTGTACCGAGGATCAACGCCATGGGTTCACTGTAATGCGCGCGCAATTCAAGTAATGTGTCAAACGTATAAGAGACTGTCGGGCGCATTAATTCTCGATTGTCTACGGTACAGTTTGGCATTGTTTTTATCGCCAATTGTAACATCGTATAACGTTGCTCAGCCGTGGCATGATTAATTTTATGTAGCACTGATTTTCGACACGGTATAAACCGTATTTCCGTAAACGCATAGGTTTGTAGTAATAATTTTGCGCACTGTAGATGTCCATTGTGTACTGGATCAAAGCTACCACCCAAAATTCCTATCACGGTAATTTAGCTCCTGCTAGAAGACAAACAAAATCTTGTAATGCATTCCAAACAGAACCTGATACAACGCCTTTACTGATCCTATCGATCGTTTGTGCACGCACCAATAAACGATACCATGTCGCTAAGGGATAGCGTGCAGCCGCTTGCTGCATCAGTATTTTATGTTTTTCCCAAATGCCCTGCTCTTGTAAGATGACACGACAATCATCGCCTTGTTTCAGTCGGTAAACCAGCGTGATAAGTTGTCGTAGCTGGCGTAATAATACCCATAAAATTAAAGCGATCGCAGTTCCTTCTTGATGCAATTGTGTCAGTATGCGCAAACAGCGTTGCACATCTCCTTGCAACACAGCCTCACTGAGTTCAAAGAGATCAAAATGCGCCTGATCCTGCAAACTTAACTTGAGCTGTTCTACGGAAATCAAGCTTTCTGGATAAGCTAACTGTAATTTTTCAATAATATGATGACAAGCCGTTAAATTTCCTTCGGTACTTCTATGCAATAAATGGATCGCTTCAGGTGCTAACGTAAGATGAGCGCGTTGCAACCGCTGCTTGATCCAAATCAATACTGCGCTTGAGTCAAAAGCATAAATAGGAACGAATACAAACGACTTTACAAATTTTGCCGCTGCAAATACCTTCTGTTCTGATGGATCTAATTTAGAGCTTGTAACTAAAACGATCTTATCAAATGCTGAGCGCGCGCTATAGGCAATCAACCACTGTCTAGCCGCCGAATTCAGTTTATCCTGCACATGCACTTCAAGTATTTGTTTGGAACTTAGCAAAGAAGCATTTAAGCTATAGACAAGAAAATTATTCCAAGAAAACGTCGTGTCTGCATGGATAATTTCGCGATCTTGATACCCTTGACGCAAAGCGGCCGAACGAACAGAGGCACAAACTTCAGAAATCAATACCGTTTCATCGCCGCTAATGAGATAAAGCGGTGCCAAATCATGGTTTATATGATTAAAAAATTGCCAATACGATAATCGCATTACTTTCAGTGTTCGATAGCGTACTTGACAGTGGGCGAATACAACAAAGGTAATAATTGTTGAATGGCATCTTGTTGCATCATATTCTCTAGATTAGTTTGGCGATTCAGATCACCGCTGATCTGATTTGCGCTGATAGTAAAATTACGCTGGATAGTCAAAGTTTGTGTCGGCAGGATCGGTTGTTGTTTTACATTTAATAATTCAAAAGTAACAGTGTAGGTTAATAAATAGGTTGTCGTTTGTCCAACATTGGCCAAACCCACTGTGGAGCGATCAAAATTTTGCGCTGTAATCAGCAATATTATAGGCGCAGATCCGGCGATTCGAATACCGTAAGCGCGCAGTGTTTGCTCCAGTAAAACAGAAAATTGATCATACGGATCGCTGCTATGTATCACGATCGATGTAAAAGGAAAATGGGCTGTTCGCACACCACGCAGCTGAAAACCACAACCCGTCAACAAAATAAGAAAGATAATATAACTATATTTTTTCATGAGGCGATGATAGAAAGTTTATCGTAGACTGTCTACCTCTGATAATAACAGCAAAACTAATTGTGTTGATCCTCAACCTTAAGTAATATTGATTTTAAAATAAAAAAGGAGATGTACTGATGCCAGATTTTAAAGAGTATAGACTGATACTTTCCACTCATCTTTTAGCGCTATGGAAAAAAGATGGGTTAAATATTATCAACAAAATATCTGATCTGAATTTTCGCAGCGCTTTGCAGGAAAGTTTTTCAGAGCAGTTTCAATTGCTGAGCAGTGGGAAGATTAATTCACCTAAAGAAGCAATGGAACAAATAAAAGAAGATGTGGCAAAAAAATTAGGAAAAGATCAAGAAGATATAGAAAATACATTGAATGAGTTAGGTTTATCGCTTCATCTTCAAGCGGCAGAAGAAACGCATAAGCCTTTTGAAGAATGTAATTTATTGCCGGCAACGCTTATCGTTTTACTTCATGAGAAAGAAAATAAAAATCAAAATGACGAGATTCCACTACGCCAAAAGTTTTATCAAATACTCCTAGACGCAAGCATAAGGGAGTTTATGAATCCTGTGCTTGATAAAATCAAAACTGCGGATTCCAAGACTCATTTTGCAGACAAAATAAAACTAGCTATTCCTAATACTCTATCAGAGGTTTTTAACGGTTTAAAAACGCTCGTGAAAGGATGTGTTCAATTATTCAAGCGTCTCTTTAGCTCCAATAAAAACAAGCAATCAGATGATGAAAAACTTCAGATGAAGCAGGATGATCCTGCCGTTACTATATTGTTTCAACAACGTATTCAAAATCATTGGATCCCTGGGCTTATACAGGCATTTGATAAACATAAAACGTATCAAGAGGAATTCTCAGAGTTTTCTAAAAAACAGCAAGAGTCAAACATAGCCCATGAAAATGCTGTGAACACACTGCGGGAAGCGGTTATGGAACGAAATGCGAAGCTTAATGAAACAGGTCAGATGCTCAATCCTGATCAAACCTTTACAATAGAAGTACCAGGAAGAGATCCGTATCTCACTTCTTGCCGGCAATTAGATCCAGAATTTTATAAACAGCACGAACAAAAAGACAACAAAAGCAGCTTTGAGAATCCTTTATGTTCTGAACAGATAAAAACAGGACCACAATATACTACTGTTGGCGCTGGCGCTTAAGATGAGCAAACCAACATAACTACACGATAAATTTTTGAAACGATCACTGAAAGAAAAGCTTTAAATTAAAACACTGAAATTATGCCATCTACTCCATTAAAAATGCCCATCGGCCAAAGTGATTTTCGCTTTCTGATTCAAGGAGAGTATTATTTTGTTGATAAGAGTCTGTTCATTCAAGAACTACTTGAAGATACTCAGATTATTCTCATCACGCGCCCGCGTCGTTTTGGGAAGACCTTAAATTTATCGATGC
>JABDAQ010000055.1 GCA_013289115.1 Gammaproteobacteria bacterium | reverse complement strand
CGTGCTGGCAATGGGTTTCATAACCCCAAAGGGCCTGATTATGTTCAGTTAAAGCTAGAGCATCTAGGTGCGGAAGTAATTCAATCGCGTTTGCCCGGTATTCGTGATTTGGCGATGACATTCGCACATGCTGATCCCATTACAGCGCCGATCCCCGTTGTACCTACTTGTCATTATATGATGGGCGGTATTCCAACGAATATACACGCACAAGTGATCACGATCGATCACACGGGTGAAGATGCCATTATTGAAGGTTTGTATGCAGTAGGTGAATGCGCCTGTGTTTCTGTACATGGTGCCAATCGTTTAGGCGGAAATTCTTTATTGGATTTGGTCGTATTTGGCCGTGCAGCTGGATTACATTTGCAACAGGCACTCGTTCAAGATCTTAACTGGCATCCTGTTGATGCTGATTGTTTAGATCCTTTATTGCAGCGTGTGCAACGTTGGGATGATCCAAGAAATACTGAATCGGCTTTAGAAATTCGTAAAGAATTGCAAAAAACCATGCAAACTGATTTCGGTGTATTTCGTACAGAACAATACATGCGTTCTGGTTTGCTAAAATTGCAGCAGCTACAAGCGCGTCTACACATGGCGCGCTTGATCGATACGAGTCGTGTATTTAATACGGCGCGTGTTGAGGCATTAGAATTAGATAATTTAATGGCCGTAGCATTATCCACGGCCGTTTCAGCATTAGCACGTACGGAGAGTCGCGGCGCGCATAGTCGAGAAGATTATCCAGCACGCGATGATGCTAATTGGTTAAAACACGTTGTTTATTTTTTACAAGAGATTTATGTGCGTACACGGCCTGTCAATAAAAAACCACTGACTGTACCTGGATTTGAACCCAAAGCACGCGTTTATTAATTTAATACATCGATCGAGAATCTGTTTATGAACTCTGTGCAGTTTTCTATTTATCGTTATGATCCACAGCAGGATGAAAAGCCATCGATGCGTGCTTATACGCTATCTGTTCCCGCTCATTCAGATCTGATGCTGTTAGATGCTTTGATTCGATTGAAAGAAGAGGATCAAACGTTGACATTTCGTCGTTCTTGCCGCGAAGGAGTCTGTGGATCAGATGGAATGAATATCAACGGTAAAAATGGTTTGGCGTGTATTACGCCACTATCTTCTTTGAAAACTCCAATCGTATTATATCCTTTGCCAGGTTTCCCTGTAATTCGTGATCTCGTTGTTGACATGAGCAATTTTTATCATCAATACGAGCGGGCACGACCTTATTTAATTCATGATCAGATGCCGCCTGTGCGAGAACATTTGCAATCGCCTGAGCAACGCAAACAATTAGATGGGCTTTCTGATTGTATTTTATGTGCATGTTGCAGTAGTGCTTGTCCATCTTATTGGTGGAATCCAGATAAATTTCTTGGACCAGCGGCTTTATTATGGCTATGTCGATTTTTAGTAGACAGTCGTGACACAGCACGTGCACAACGTTTGCATGAGCTCGATAATTTGTTTAATTTATTTCGCTGTCGTACCATTATGAATTGCGCTTCTGTTTGTCCAAAGCATTTAAATCCAACAGAGGCGATTACACGGATACGTTCTGAATTACTAAAAGAAGAAACTTAACTAGTTCGAAATGAACACAAGGCCATGAGCGAATCAAAATCCTTGCATGCGTTGTATAAAGATTCTTATCTATTCAACGGCGATTATCTAGAAACATTATATGAACGTTATCTACAAGGCGATGGGGCTGATCTTCCACCGCATTGTCTAGAATATTTTTCGAGTATGCAGGAGCGGCGACCTGAGATTTCACATCAAGCGATACGTGATTACTTTGCCGATCGTGTGCATCTTATTCAGCGGGACTCAAACTCTGTTACAGCAAAATCGATGCAATTATTGCATTGGATCGATGCCTATCGTAAATACGGTCATTATGCAGCACAGCTAGATCCTTTGGGAATGGCTGCTAAACGTTCATTGCCTGAACTTGATAAGTATTCTTATGGATTAACAGATCAAGAACAGGTTTTTGAACTTGAAGGCAAGTTAGGGTTACGCACGGCGACCTTATCGACGATTCATGAACGTCTTATCGCTTTGTATGCGGGCACGATCGGATTTGAATACCAACATTTAAGTCAAGCGACAGAACGTAACTGGTTATGCGAGCGCATTGAACGTGTGCGCGAACCTTTAAGCAAAGAAAAGAAACAAGATATTTTACGCAGTCTGACGCAATCGGAAGGTTTAGAAAAATACTTAGGCCTTAAATACGTGGCGCAAAAACGTTTTTCTTTAGAAGGTGGCGAGAGTTTGATCCCTTTACTGCAGGCATTGATTCAACGCGCAGGGCATTTGAAAGTACGCAAACTTGTGATTGGCATGGCGCATCGTGGTCGCTTAAATGTTTTAGTGAATCTTTTAGGCAAGGCGCCTAGGGAATTATTTGATGAATTTGAATCAGTGCACGTAGATGAAAAATATTCCGGTGACGTTAAATATCACAAGGGTTTTTCTGCTGATTTAAAAACAGAAACAGGCACGATTCATGTTACTTTAGGATTTAATCCCTCGCATTTAGAGATTATCAATCCGGTGATTGAGGGGTCGGTACGGGCACACCAAGAACGGTATGGCGACAGCGAACGTTTACAGGTGATCCCTGTATTGATTCACGGAGATGCATCATTTTCTGGACAAGGCGTTGTTATGGAGACATTTGGATTATCGCAAACTTCAGGTTATACCACCGGTGGTACGATTCATATTGTCATTAATAATCAAATTGGATTTACTACAAATCCGAGTGATAGTCGTTCCAGTTGGTATTGTACAGATGTAGCGAAAATCATTGAGCTGCCTATTTTCCACGTGAATGCTGATGATCCTGAAGCCGTCTTGTTTGTTACGAAGCTTGCTTTTGATTTTCGTATGAATTTTCATCGTGATGTCGTTATTGATCTCGTGTGTTATCGTCGTCACGGCCATAATGAGGCAGATGAACCCGCGGTTACTCAACCTTTGATGTATCAAACGATCAAAGATCTGGCCAGTGTTCGTAAAAAATATGCGGATCAATTGATTGCTGAACAGGTTTGTAGTGCGCAAGAAGTAGATGTCTTAGTGCAGGAGTATCGTACTTTGCTCGATAGCGGCGATAGTATTGTAAGCAATTATAAAGAGAGCGAAAAGAAGAGCGATTGGCATAAATATCCTTCTCAAGATTGGCGCATCTGTGTTGTAACAGCGGTGTCAATGCAACAAGTACGCACATTAGCGCAGCGCTTAGAGGTTTTGCCAGCGCATTGGACATTGCAAGCGCAAGTTGCTAAATTGCTTGAACAGCGGCGTCAAATGACTGCTGAAAAAATAGCGATAGATTGGGGCTATGCAGAGACTTTAGCCTACGCTAGTTTATTACAAGAAGGTTATTCAGTGCGCATCTGTGGACAAGACAGTGGACGCGGTACTTTTTTTCATCGTCATGCGAAATTATACGATTACAAAACGAATCAAATTTATATTCCATTAGAACAACTGACTCAACAGAACAACCGATTTGCGATTATTGATTCTACTTTATCTGAAATGGCAGTTCTTGGATTTGAATACGGTTATGCGAGTACTGATCCAAATACTTTAGTGATTTGGGAAGCGCAATACGGTGATTTTGCCAATAATGCTCAAGTTATTATCGATCAATTTTTAAGTTCGTCTGAACAAAAATGGAAACGTTTATGTGGCTTAGTTTTATTTTTGCCGCATGGATCTGAAGGTGCAGGACCAGAGCATACATCAGCGCGTCTGGAACGATTTTTGCAATTATGCGCGCAAGAAAATATGCAGATTTGCGTGCCTACTACACCCGCACAGATTTTTCATTTATTACGCAGGCAGATGTTGCGACCTTACCGTAAACCTTTGATTGTTTTTTCACCCAAAAGTTTATTACGTCATAAATTAGCCGTTTCCTCGCTGCAAAGTTTAACGCAGGGTGAGTTCCAGATTCTAATACCTGAGGTAGAATCATTAGCGGGTTCTGCGATTAAAAAAGTCATTCTATGCAGCGGTAAAATTTATTACGATTTGCTGGAGCAGCGTCGCAAACAAAGTAGTGTAGATACTGTTATTCTTCGTATCGAACAATTGTATCCCTTTCCTTATCAGGAATTGCGTGCTCAGTTACAGTATTATTGTGCTGCGCAAGATGTCATTTGGTGTCAAGAAGAGTCAAAAAATCAAGGAGCTTGGTGCAGTATTGAGCATCGTTTATTAAAATGCTTAGCATCAAAACAAACGCTGCGTTATGTTGGACGCACTTCTTCCGCTTCTCCTGCCGTCGGTTCGTCGCAATGGCATTTGGCGCAGCAGCGTGCTTTGGTGGAAGCGGCTTTTGTTTCACAGGCAGTTTGAAATCTAATGAAAAAACTGACACAACTACACGATAAATTTTTGAAACGATCGCTGAAAGAGAAGAAGATTGCATTAGATTTTTTAAAAGCGCATTTACCGTCCGATGTTTATCGTCGCATAGATAAAGCGAGTTTAGTTCTTACGGATAAAAGTTATGTAACGCCGCAATTAAAAGAGATCCACAGTGATATTGTGTATCACTGTAGGATGATGGATGACTGTGAAGCGTATTTGTATTTTCTAATTGAGCATGAATCCGGCATTAAAGAGAAGCAGATGCCTTTCCGCAAATTACAATACACAGTCAGTTTAATGGATGATCATTTAAAACAAGGACATGAGAAATTACCCCTAATCATTTCGATCTGCATTTATCATGGGAAACAGAAGCCATATCCGTACAGTACAGATATTTATGATTATTTTGAGCAACCCGAGCTTGCGAGAGCGTATGCTTTCAAGCCATTTATTTTAGTAGATCTTACAGTAATACCCGATGAAGTGATTCAACAACATGGGTTTGCTGCTTTGATGGAATTGCTTTTTAAGCATGCATGGCAGCGCGATATGCTTCAGGTTGCCAAGAAGCTCAAAGAATTGCATCTAATTCAAAGCGTGGAGAAGCAGCTAGGGCAATCGTATCAAGAAGCTGTGATAAAATACATCATTTACAATCAACAGAATCGAGACGCTGGGATGATTGATCAGTTTATTCAAGAACTGATTGAGATTTTACCTGAAGAAAGAGAGGTCATTATGACTGTAGGTGAAGCTTTAGAACAACGTGGATTAGAACGCGGGTTAGAACGCGGATTAAAATGCGGTAAGAGAGAAAAAGCTTTAGAGATTGCACAGAAAATGTTGGTCAGTGGTATGGATCATGCGAATGTTCGAAGATTTACTGATCTTTCTGATGAAGTTCTAGCTGATCTAATTGATTGACAGTCATTATTCTGAAATGAATATCTATTAGTAATAATCTTAGGAAAAT
>JABDAQ010000054.1 GCA_013289115.1 Gammaproteobacteria bacterium | reverse complement strand
GCGCTTTGCATATCAGTTTCAATGATTTTTCTAGCATTTTCGCTGTTACTTGTGGCGATTTCAAAGACTAACTCATCATGTACTTGCATGATCAAATGTGCATTCAGTTTATTTTGTAATAAATGACGATCAATTTGAATCATTGCTTGCTTAATAATATCGGCAGCCGAGCCTTGTAAGGGTGCGTTGATGGCTGCACGTTCACTGGCTTGCTGTTCTAAGCGATTGCGTGAGTGAATTCCAGGTAAATGAATGCGGCGTTTAAATAAAGTATGCACGAAACCTTGTTCATGTGCTTGAGCACGTGTGTGTTCCATATATTCTTTTACTTTAGGATAACGTGCAAAATAACGATCGATATAGTTTTGCGCTTGTACGCGTTCAATGCCTAATTGTTTGGCTAATCCAAAAGCAGACATGCCGTAAATTAAACCAAAATTCACTGCTTTGGCGCTGCGTCTTTGGTCTGAGCTTACTTGCTCCAAAGGAATGCCTAAAATTTCTGCGGCAGTTGCTTGATGTACATCTAAATTTGAAGCGAATGCAGCTAGTAGTCCTGGATCTTGCGAAAGATGCGCCATAATACGTAATTCTATTTGCGAATAATCGGCTGCTAAAATTTGATAACCGGGCGCGGCGATGAACGCTTGTCGAATTTTTCGTCCCAGATGATCGCGAATAGGAATATTTTGCAAATTAGGATTGGATGAAGATAATCGGCCTGTTACTACAAGCGCTTGGTGATACGATGTATGAATGCGTCCGGTTTTAGGGTTGATTTGTTGCGGTAGTTTATCTGTATACGTTGATTTTAATTTGCTTAAAGTACGATGTTCTAAGATCAGGCCGGGTAGCTGAAATTGTGTGCTTAAACGTTGCAAGATCGTTTCGGCGGTTGAAGGTTGTCCTTTCGGCGTTTTTTCTAAGATCGGTAGTCCTTGTTCTACAAATAAAATTTCTTGTAATTGTTTTGGCGAATTGAGATTAAATACTTTACCTGCGTGTTGGTAAGCTTGACTTTCTAAATTGGCTAAACGTTCGCCGAGATTTTTACTTTGCTGCTGTAATAAATGCGTGTCGATCAATACACCGTGTTGTTCCATCTTAGCCAAGATGGAAATCAAGGGTAGATCCAGTTGTGTAAGTACTGCATATGCGTCCACATCTTGTTGCAAGCGTTCCTTAAGTTCTTCTTGCTGTTGTAATGCAGTGATGACTGCCTTGCAGGCAGAGTCTTGTTCAGTAGTATGGACCGTTTTAGTTGTCAAATAATGTACGGTATTTGTTTTAGCTTCACTCAGCGTGTTATTTAATACATAAGCGGCTAAGAGAGTGTCCCAATAAGGTTCTGCTAATTTTAGTCCGTGCTGATGTAGTAGGATCTGATCGTATTTTAAATCGTGTCCAATTTTTTGTTGATGCGGATTGTTTAATACAGGGCTTATGTATTTTAGCACCCAGTCTCGATCTAAAATTGCGGTGGTTTGATCGGTAGCACACAGTGGAATATAAATAGGTTCATCATCGGGTAGTGCAAACGCTAATCCGAATAATTCAGATCGCATGGGTTCTGCATGATTGCCTTGCGCGTGTACGGCGAAGACGGGAGCTTGTTTTAAACGCTCAAACCAAATTTTAAATGTTTCTTTTGTTTGAATACACAGTCCATCTGTGTATGAGTGTTTGGTTTGTTTCGTTGAAGTCTGTGTTTTTAATTTATCAAGCCAAGTTTGAAAGCCGAGTTCTTCGTATAAGGGTACAAGCATTTCATAATCAGGTGTTTTGAGCGATAGATCCTCAAGCGTGATCGATAGTCCAACATCGGTTTTAATCTGTATCAATGCGCGATTGAGTTTAAGTCGATCCTGATGTAGACGCAATTGTATAGCAGCTTTCCCAGTTAATTCATGCGCATGTTGGCAAATCGCATCTAAAGTGTCATAGCGATCTAACCAACGCACGGCTGTCTCTGGGCCTACAAAAGGGATGCCTGGGATGTTATCGCTGCTGTCGCCGATTAAACATAAATAGTCTAGAATTTTTTTCGGTTCTACACCGAATTTTTTTAAAACACCGATAGGATCTAAAACACGATTATTTTTTGTATCGACCAGCTTAATATCGGGTGTCACTAATTGCGCGAAATCTTTGTCATTGCTGCAAATGAGAATGCTGGTTTCTGTGCGATTGTGTTGCACTAACGTTCCGATAATATCATCGGCTTCTACGCCGGGTACAATGAATAAAGGCAAACCGAGTGCGTGAATTAATGCATGTAATGGCTTGATCTGTTCTTGTAATAATTCAGGCATGAGTGCGCGCTGTGCTTTATAGGACGCGTATAGATCGCTACGAAATGTTTTTTCTTTACTATCGAAGACAACCGCCATATAGTCCGGGCGATAATTTTTGATAACTTTATGTAGCATTGAAACGACGCCATAAATTGCACCTGTCGGCTTTCCTTGAGGAGAAATAAGCGAAGGCAGTGCATAAAACGCACGATAAAGATAGGACGTGCCATCAACGAGAATCAATTTTTTGTTCATGTTGTCTACCACATCATTCAAAGTGATTAACTACCAAGTATGCTACTATACCATCGTCATGATAATGAGGCATGCTTATGCGTATTGAACAAGGAATCAAACTTGATTTCAAAGATGTATTGATTCGACCTAAACGCAGTACTCTGAAAACAAGAGCAGAAGTTGATCTTGTTAGGGAATATCATTTTAAGCATTCGCAGACTACTTGGCGTGGTATTCCGATCATCGCTTCAAATATGGATCATACCGGTACCTTTGCTATGGCAGAGGCTTTAGCTGAGTACCAACTATTAACTGCCATCGATAAATTTATAAATTTATCTGAATGGATAAAATTTTATCGCCAAAGGCCTACGGTAGCAGCGTATTGTTTTGTTACGATCGGTATTAAGGAAGATGATTTTGAAACGTTGGCTTCTGTGTTGGCTGAAGTGAATACGCCCTTTATTTGTTTAGATGTCGCCAATGGGTATACACAACGTTTTGTTGATTGTGTACGCATTTTGCGAGAACGTTATCCGGATAAAACGTTGATGGCCGGCAATGTTGTTACCGCCGAGATGGCTGAAGAATTGATTTTGTCAGGCGCCGATATTATCAAGGTAGGAATAGGTCCTGGATCTGTCTGTACTACGCGCATAAAAACAGGCGTGGGTTATCCACAATTATCTGCAGTTATCGAATGTGCCGATGCGGTACATGGTTTGCAAGGACATTTATGTGCGGATGGTGGATGTGTTTCTTCAGGCGATGTTGCTAAAGCGTTTGCAGCAGGCGCAGATTTCGTGATGCTTGGAGGCATGTTGGCAGGTCATGAAGAATGTGGCGGTGAAAAAATTGAGCGTGGCGGCAAAACTTATATGCGATTTTATGGTATGAGTTCAACGGAAGCGATGTTAAAACATGCCGGTATTGTTGAACAATACCGTGCCAGTGAAGGACGTTCTGTTGATATTCCGTATCAAGGTGAAGTAAAAAATACGATTGGCGATATTTTGGGAGGGTTGCGTTCTGCTTGTACTTATGTAGGCGCGAGACAATTAAAAGAACTTTCCAAACGTACTACATTTGTTCGTGTAACGCAGCAATTCAATGCGGCGTTTGTGCCCTTACAAGTCAATGAGGGGTATGAATAACTATGTTTTCACACGATTGTGTTATCTACGAGCAGCCTGCAAATGAGGCTATTCGTGTTTGTTTACGTTTGGAATATTTATTTAATAAAGTGCAACATTGGTTGGAGGGTGATAAAACCTGGGACAGTGATGCCGCATTGATCACAATGCTTGAAATTCTAACTGTTTTGGATCGCCCTGATTTTAAATCTAAATTAATCAAGGAAATCAGCCATCATTCCTCTTTATTTAAAAGTTATCAAGCATTAGATCATGTAGATCAAAGCAAGTTGGCTGCTATTTCATGTGAGCTAGAAAAAAATATCGGCGATCTCAATGCGATGCGCGATCGTATTGGACAATCCTTATACAATGATAAATTTGTACACATTGCTTATCAATCACTTTTGAATCCTGGCATGGGAGGCGGGTTCGATGTAGCTGTCTACCATGCTTGGCTTCATCAGCCTATCGACGTTCGGAAGCAACAACTGCAGCTTTGGTTAGATAATTTTACCGTGATCCAAAAAGCGGTGCGTCTCATTCTATATTTAATTCGGCATAGCAGCGTACCTAAGCGACAGATTGCGCACAAAGGTGTTTACCAAGCAAATGGATTTTCGGGTAAATCAATTTGTCAATTAGTACAAGTCGCTGTGGATTTAAATGCCGGTGTTTATCCACAGATCAGCGTGGGGCGTCATGGTTTTGCAGTTCAGTTTTTGAAATTTGATATTCAAGGCAGTCTACCTGTGTCAGATGATGTGTCTTTTCGATTGACTTATTGTTTTGTCTGATGCGAAGTGTACATAAACAGCGTTTATTTTTGATTTTTTCCTGTCTGATTGTGTTGAGTGCTGCCAGTTTTTTAGCGTTATACGCACTGCAAGAAAATATCAATTTATTCTACATGCCCTCTGAAATTCCGGATAAAATAATTCGTCTTCACTGTAATTTTCGTTTAGGAGGTCAAGTTAAACCTGGCAGCATTGCGCAAGATCCTCATAGCCTGAAGACGCAGTTTAAAGTAAGGGATCAGAAAAAAGAAATCCGAGTGATCTATACAGGGGTGTTGCCTGATTTGTTTCGAGCTGGTCAATCTGTCGTAGTTGAAGGGCGTTTTAATCAGTATGGAATTTTAGTAGCGCAAAGGGTATTAGCAAAACATGATGAGCGTTATCGGCCACGTGTTTCTGCTTAAAGATATGAGACAAAAGAGTGTCTATTAGCAGCAAGCTTTTTATAATACTATTTATTGCTATTATTTCATTTGCTTTGACGATCGGTTGGCTGTATTTGGCTAATAAGAAACAGCAGCCACCTCAGTCGTTGCCTAACACCGCGGTGCCTTTGACACGTGTGTTAGTGCTTGATTTAAATACGCCTTCTGATACTGACTATCCAACGTTTCCGCGAAAAAATTCTAGCATAGTGATCGTGCGTATTTCTCAGGATACAGCGGTTGCACGAAATTTGATTGAAACATCGGATATTTTAAAATTTCTAGAACAACATACTATAACGAGAGTGACTCAAGGAGATGAATTTTACTCACACTTTATTTTAATGTTTTTACGCAGGACTTTCTTAGGCATCAAAACAAGTTATGCGGATCTAAAACAAGTAGGGATTCAAGCGCTTGAATTTGATCCAAATTATCAGGCGCAAGCTTTACAATTATATGCCGATCCTTTGCCGCATGCAGCGGGAAAAGCCATTATGTATGATGGCAGTAAACGTTTAATTCGTGATATTTTAGTGGAAATAAAAAATTAATTATTCAACCTGCGTAATAAACAAAGCTAAGTCCTGTAAATCAATTTAAACCGCTTA
>JABDAQ010000053.1 GCA_013289115.1 Gammaproteobacteria bacterium | reverse complement strand
AGGACTCATGCGTGCTCAACATTTAATTGAAGAAGAGAGACGAGAAGGACTCATGCGCGCTCAACACTTAATTGAAGAAGAGAGACTAGCCATTGCCAGAAATATGTTATCAGCCGGTTTAAATCAACAGATGATCCAGGATCTTACAGGTCTTTCTGCTCTAGAGTTGTCTCAATTGATGAATTAGCGGAAATACTACTGCAAAAAATCAGGTAGCAACCGACTACGAAATGCCAATCCTATTTTCAGAATATCACTCGGTTTTCGTGCAACATAATGCGGCTGACAACGCAGCAATACTTTTTCGGAATTAAATCCCCAGGTTACCGCAACAGAATGCACCTCACAGGATCGAGCTGCTTCAATATCGCGTGTTTCGTCCCCGATGTAAAAAGCATCTTGTTTATTGATGTTATTTGCTTTGAGTATTTTTTTCAAAACACGTTTTTTACCTAAATAATTCGATTCAATGGCAATAAAATTAAAAAATTGCCTAATGCTGTGGCACTCCAACCAGTTTATTACATTTTTTTCTGAATTAGACGTCAAAATACCTAAAGAAAACCCTTCTTTATAGAGTGTATGCAAAATTTGCGGAATAGTATCAAATGGCGCAAGCGTATCTATTTTATCTTTAAAATAACTTCTCGCTTTGTACAACACAGATGGAATTTTATACATGGGAATTTTTAAATAATGCAGTAATTCTTTTGAAGTAAGATCACGTAGAAAGTGTAATTCTTCCGAACACACTCTGCGGAAATTAAATTCATCGGCTAATACATTAAATTTCTCAATAACGCAGACAAAGCTATCAACAAGTGTTCCGTCAAAATCAAAAATTAAGTACATATGTCTGATCGCTACAATAGATCGGGCATCAACCAGATTACAGTTTAGTGCGCAAACTTAAATTAAGCAGATGATGGATGGAAGCATCCATAAGATGCAATAAAGGCCCAGGATACAGACCCAACCCTAAAACCGCAGAAGCTAATAAAATAAGCACTATTTTTTCAGTCGCATGAACATCTGTACCTACAACAAGCGCTGGATTGTTGACCTTTCCGAAAAAGACACGATGGTACATAAATAATGTATAGCTAGCACTTAATATCAGCGTAGTTGCAGCCGCTGTACTGATCCAAAAACTAGCTTTCATACTGCTAATGATGATCATAAATTCACCGACAAAACCAGCCGTTCCTGGCAAACCAAGATTAGATAAAGCAAATAACATAAAAAAGGCTGCTAAAATAGGCATGGCATGTACAAGTCCACCGTAATCTTTAATTAAACGACTATGAAAACGATACGCCAACATGCCAACGGCTAAAAACAAAGCACCTGAACTAAACGCATGTGCGATCATCTGTACCATAGCGCCGCTTAAACTTAAATAAGCAGCATTACGATCAGGATGCGATAAATGCATGATCAAAAAAATCATGAAAGATCCCAGTACGACAAAACCCATATGTGCAATAGATGAATAAGCGATCAAACGCTTCATATCTAACTGTGCTACTGCGATAAATCCAATATAAATGATCGCGATCAAAGCTAAAACTAACATCGAATAGGCTAATGCAGCGCTCGCGTCCGGTACAATAGGTAGCGTGAAACGTAAAAATCCATAACCGCCTAGTTTCAACATTAAAGCAGCTAATACAACTGATCCACCCGCCGGTGCTTCTGTATGTGCATCTGGTAACCAAGTATGTACGGGCCACATAGGAATTTTTACTGCAAATGCTAATAAAAATGCTAAAAAGATCCACAATTGTTCATGCAAAGTTAAAGATACTGTATAAAAATTCTCAATCAAAAAATTATGAGCTCTCTGACCTAAATACAGCAATGCGATCAGCATTAATGCAGAACCTAAAAAAGTGTATAAGAAGAATTTAACGGATGCGTATGATCGATTTGCGCTTCCCCAAATTCCAATACTTAAATACATCGGAATCAGCATCGCTTCCCAAAATACGTAAAATAATATTGCATCTGTCGCTGCAAAAGTGCCCACCATCATACCTTGCATCAATAAAAATGCAGCCATATATTGCGCTACACGCAAAGTCACGCTACGCCACGCGGCTAAAATAACGAGTAAGGTAGTAAATTCCGTTAATAAAATAAGTGGTAAGGAAATACCGTCGACACCCACCGCATACGCAATGGAATATTCACGAATCCAAGGCATAAACTCTTGAAATTGCATTTGGCTTACGGTTGGATCAAAGCTCAAACACAGTGGAAAACATAATGCGATACACATTAGTGTACTCACTAATGCAATCCAACGCGCGCGCGTCGGGTATCGCTCTCCGCCTAAGGCTAAAACAAGAACACTACCTAAAAATGGAAGACCTATCAGCAAACTAAGTAAGTGGTTTTTTAACATGAAAACTTTTATCAATACATTTAAGCGGATAGAAATACTGGACCTGGCTCAGTTAAAAATCTAGGCCATACTAAATGCCATTGCACTATCACTACTGCCAACATCATCAAAACTAAACCTAAAATCATCACCAAAGTGTATTGATATAACAAACCCGATTGTATCGTGCGAAATATGCGCGAAAACCAACTGATCAATCGCCCTGACCCATTAACAAATTTTTCGTCCAATATCAATGCATCTACTTTAAAAAATAGTTTCGCCAATTGTATCCCGCCGCGTACAAACACACGATCATTGAAGGCATCAAAGCCATAGTTAGCACGCAGAATGCGGTATAGAGTTGAAAAACGATTTGTCAGGCGATCCAGTAAATCAGGAAATTTTATGTAGCAGCACCAAGTAATGAATACACCTGCTAGCAATAAACATAGTGGCACACTAAAAATTTGAACCTGCGGCCAAACAACCGCATGCATGCGCAAAGTAGATAGCTGATCAGCTGTGCTATAACCGATCGGTTGTACAAACACGCTGGGATTTAAAAATCCATGCGCGTGACTCAAAATAATACCTACAATAACCGCTGGAATAGACAGCGCTATTAAAGCAATTTTTATAACGGTAGATTCTGTCGCGATGCTCGCTGGCTCAGTACGTTTGCTATGAAATACTAGAAAAAAAACACGTAAACTATAACAAACAGTTATTACAACACCTGCTAGTAAACAAAAATACGCATAACCAGAGGCTGCTAAATGTGAAGAAGCAACAGCTTCGATAATGGCATCTTTGGAATAAAAACCTGAGAAAGGCGGTAAAGCAATCAAGGCCAATGTCCCGATCAAAAATCCAACGTAGGTTATCGGCAAGCTTGAACCACGTAATCGACTCATTTTGCGTATATCTTGTTCATGATGCAGCGCCAAAATAACAGATCCAGCGGCTAAAAATAATAAAGCTTTAAAAAATGCATGTGTAATTAAATGAAAAATAGCTGCTGAAAAAGCACAACAGCCGCAAGCGGCCATCATATAACCCAGCTGTGATAATGTGGAATAGGCAATAACACGTTTAATATCTGTTTGTACCAAAGCAAGCAAGCCCATAAATAAAGCAGTACTCGCGCCAATGATCAAAATGACATTGAGTGCTACAGGAGAGTAAGTAAAGAAAGGCGCTAAACGTGTAATCAAATAAATACCCGCAGTCACCATAGTTGCGGCATGAATCAAAGCAGAAATGGGCGTTGGACCTTCCATCGATTCAGGCAACCAAACATGTAAAGGGATCTGAGCTGATTTACCCATCGCACCAATAAATAAGCAAAGACAAATCACCGTGATCACAGACCAATGCGTACCTGGCAAAATTGATATTATTTGATGCACCAACACAGGGACTGAATTAAATACATTGTTAAAATCTAAACTTCCACAATAGCGCCAAATCAAACCCAATCCTAAAATAAAACCAAAATCACCCACACGATTCACAAGAAATGCTTTCAAACTCGCAGCATTTGCAGTTGGACGTTTAAACCAAAAACCAATCAACAAATAAGAAACCAAACCAACGGCTTCCCAAGCAAAAAATAATTGCAGAAAATTATCAGCACTGACTAAGGTAAGCATCGCAAAAGTAAATAAAGAGATATAACTGAAAAAGCGTTGATAGCCTGGATCATCCCGCATATACGCGATACTGTAGATATGTACGATCAAAGAGACAAAATTAACTACAACAATCATGATGGAGGCCAACGGATCTAATAGCATGCCAATAGAAAAATGTACGGCATCGGTTAAACGCCAAAGATAAAAAGAAAAATCGATGGAATTTACAGAAGAAAAAAAGATTAGATAAGCCCCATAAAGAGATAATAAAAATGACAAGCCGATGCCAGAGATCGCAATGCGATGAGCCGCTTTAGGTGGCAAAGAACACAAACCTGTTATAGCAGCGCCCAGTAAAGGAAAGAGCAAAATACCTAAACCGACCCATTCATTCATGCTTTTAACCCTTCAAGCTCGTTAAACTATCAACATCAACATCGTGTTTAGCTCTGAACAAGACTAATAAGATTGCTAATCCAATCGCAGCTTCTACCGCTGCGACGCCCAAAATAAAGAAAACGAAAACTTGCCCTGCAATTGAATGGAAATAATAGGAAAAAGCAATGAAATTTGTGTTAACCGCTAATAATAATAATTCGATAGACATCAATAAATGAATGATGCTACGACGATGAATCATCAGCCCTAAAAGACCTAAGCTAAATAATACAGCGCTGACTATCAAATAATCATTCAATGCAATCATGATCGGATACTTGGTTTCATTTTTATAAGACGAATTCTATCGCTCGGTTTGACACAAATCTGTTGGCTTGGATCTTGCTGCTTGCGATCGCGAATTACACGCGGATTAAGACTGATCGCAGCGATGATCCCAACAAGTAATAACAAGCCCATAATTTCAAATGGATAAACATAGTGTGTATATAAAATACTGCCTAAGGCAGCGGTATTATCTACATTCGCTCTTATTAACTGCGACGGCGTTCTATAGGAAGACAATACGCTTAAAGCCAGCAACATAAATAATAAAACAATCGCCAATGCGTAAGGCCAATAACGACTAAAACTTGGTTTTATCGTGAGATCAACCCTATGGCTAGTCATGATCACAAATAAAAATAAAGTCATAACCGCGCCTACATACACCAAAATTAATACCAGGCCTAAAAATTCTGCGGTCAATAAAATCCATAGCGCGGCTGCTGCAAAAAAAGACAGCACTAAAAACAAAGCACTACGCACAGGATCACGCGACATAATGGTCATAGTGGCACTGGCTATTAACGTGCCAGCGAACATAAAAAAGATAAAACTCTGTAGGGTCATAATGATTTAACGAAAAGGAGCATCTTGGACTTTATCATTTGCGATCTGATCTTCATAACGATCACCAATGGCTAATAATTTTTCTTTTGTCATGATTTGCTCGCCGCGTGCTTCAAAATGGTAATGTAGCAAATTTGTTTCGACAATAGCATCGACAGGACAGGCTTCTTCACAAAATCCGCAATAAATACATTTAAATAAATCAATTTCATATTTTGTAGTACGACGCGTGCCATCACCCCGACCTTCTGAATCTAAGCGTGGTTCTGCTTCAATCGTAATGGCCAACGCAGGACAGACTGCTTCACATAATTTACAAGCAATACATCGCTCTTCACCGTTTGGATAACGTCGTAAGGCATGCAGGCCACGGAAACGAGGTGATCGCGGTGTCTCCTCTTCAGGGAATTGTACGGTCACCTTTTTTTTAAACAGAGAACGCTGCGTAACACGCAAACCCGCAAATAATTCCCATAAAGAAAAGGTTTTTACATAATAGATCAGTCTCTTTATAAATTTTGTCATCATAAAAACCAAGGGCCTATCTGATAATGCACAGCAAAAGCAATGAATACCAGCC
>JABDAQ010000052.1 GCA_013289115.1 Gammaproteobacteria bacterium | reverse complement strand
GATTTAAGTGTTTTTCCTTGAACTGGAGTAGAGCCTTGTTTTTTATCTTGAAAAAATCCTGATGAATGAACTGATCCACCAAGTTTTTTATAAAATGGTTTATAGTCCTGTGGCTTTGTTAAACTTCTCTGAAATTTATCATCCTGTTTTAATTGTTGAACCTTCAGCATTGATGCAAGAACACTCACTGTACTTTTAATTTTTTTAAGTGAGTTTTTATACTTTGCATAATTTGCCTCAAAGCGCGTTGGACTATCTACAATTTCTTTTGCAATATTGACGAGTCCGTTTGAAGTTAATGTTTGTAGTTCTCGGCGTTGTTGTTTAGATAATAAATTTATCTCTTTTAGATAAAAAACAGCTTCTGTTACAAGGGGTATTGACTGTTCAGATTTGGTGATAATATTGAAAATCTCATTATTTTTAAATTTGCTCGTAAAGCTGCTACTAAATAGTTTTTCTCCGTATTTATTAATATATTCTACTAGTCCTTCTGATTGCAGTTCTTCTATAGTCTTTAAATTATCTTTTGAAGCAATACCATATTTTTTTAATAAAATTTTAGCGTTGTTAAGCTCATCTTGTTCTCTGTTAAGCTTATCTTGTTTAAGCTCATCTCGTTTCATAGCACACCTTCCTTTATTTATATTTCTAAAAATAAAAGTATAGTGTGCTTTGCGCTTGGCGCTTTTATCCATTTCTGCGTGAATAGATGATTACGTTGTACTTCTTTAACGCGTGATTTATCGATTTACCTCAACGACATGCGCAAGGCTTCGAATTCGCTCCATGATTTTGTAGAGCGTCTCTAAGTCTGAAATTTCGAGTGTTAATTTAATAAGTGCTTGTCTGCTTGATTTATCAGTATGTGTGTTTAATGCAATTAAATTTAAGCGTTCATTTGCGATTAAGGTTAAAACATCGCGTACTAAATCGGAACGATCATAGGCTTTAACTGATAAAGTGACGGGGTAAACGCGCTGAGATGTAGGATCCCAAGCAACTTCAATGAGACGATTTTTCTCTTTCAGATTCAAAATATTCCGGCAATCGCTACGATGCACGCTGATTCCACGTCCCTGTGTAATAAATCCGTGAATAGTATCGCCAGGAACAGGTTTGCAGCAACCTGCTGTCTGTGTTAATAAATTATTGATCCCAAGAACACTCAAATTTGAACCCGCTTTTGCTGCGCGTGGTTTGCCTAGGATGATTTTTTCTGGTTGTTCTTGCGCCTGTAGGGCATGCACGGTCGGTATAAGCTGTACATCCGATCTTTCTTGCTTAAACCAACGCTGTACTTTCGTGCGAGCACGTGCTGTGTTCAGGTATTTTAGTTGCGGATTGAGCCAATCGCGACTGGGTTGTGATTGTTTTCCAGTTATGATTTCAATTTGTTCGCCTGTATTTAATGTGTAAGTGAGCGGTACTAAATGACCATTGACTCGCGCACCGCGGCAACGATGTCCAACTTCTGTGTGGATGGCATAGGCAAAATCGATGGCTGTCGCGCCTGTGGTAAGATCGATAATATTACCTTTGGGTGTAAATACATAAATGCGATCGTTAAGCAGCGTTTTGAGGCCTTGGCAAGGTTCATCATTTTTTGCCCATTCTTTTTGCCATTCTAGCACTTGACGTAACCAGGCAATCTTCGCTTGATAACTTGCTGTTTGCTGTGAACCTTCTTTATAACCCCAGTGTGCGGCAAGACCGTGTTCTGATTCTTGATGCATGCGATACGTACGAATTTGTATTTCTAAAATTTTGTTTTTATGACTGAATACAGCCGTATGTAATGATTTATAACCGTTTGGTTTCGGCGTTGTAATGTAATCATCGAATTGACCTGCAACGGGCGTCCATAGACTGTGTACCAAACTTAAAGCAGCATAACAATCATGCGTATTATTTACTAAAATGCGGACTGCATTCAGATCATAGATCTGATCAAACTTTAATTTTTTTTTCTGCATTTTGCGGTAAATGCTATAAATATGCTTCACGCGTCCATATATTTTGAAATGACCGAGTTTCCCAGACTCTAAAGTATGCTCTAGGGTATGTATCACAGTTTGTAAATAATCTTCACGTTCTAGCAAGCGTTGTTTCAGTAATTTAGCTAATTGGGTGTAACATTTAGGTTCTAAATAATAAAATGATAGATCTTCAAGTTCCCATTTTAGCGCGCTAATACCAAGACGATTGGCTAGTGAAGCGTAAATATCTAAAGTTTCTCGCGCATAATGTTTTGCATGATCATCCCTTAGATTATGTAAAAATCGCATGATCATCGTGCGTTCTGCTAATTTAATTAAAACAACACGCATGTCTTCAGCAATGGCTAATGTCATTTTGCGAATGCGTTCTAATTGAGGTTGATCGAATTTGGCGTGATCCGCTAAGCTGTGAATCGCGTCCATATGTAGAACACCTTGGATCAATTTACTCACCTGTGGATTTAATTGTTCGCTGATCTGTTTTAAATCCAAGTCTGCGTCTTGCACGCAGTTATACAGGGCAGCGGCTGCGATGCTTTCTTTATCAAGGTTTAGTTCTAAAAGTATCTCGGCCATACCTAAACCTTGTTGTAGGCAAGATAAACCGGACAGCGTTGTTTTTTGTTCGCCGACGGTGTAGCTTAATTTGGAAGCTGTATTAATGAAATCAGCATCAGATTTGCTACATTGCGTACTCACATAGCACAGCCAGTTTTCTAAATTAATGCGACCGCTGCTTTCTAGGTAGGAACAATTTTTTAGAGTAACCATAAGACAGTTACGGAAAAACTGTTATGTTAAACGTATTGAAAAGTAATGCAAATAGTATAAGCAGTACAATTTAATAAATTCTTGCTAAAGAAGCACAGATACGATCTTCTAATAACCGATAGGCTCCTTGATTGTTTCTGCCTAACTTAGCATCGTTAATAAGAATTGAAAATACTAATAAATGATGTGCTTTTGTTTCAATATAACCTGCTAAACCGCTGATACCATGCATGCTGCCTGTTTTTGCATGAACACGCCCAGAGACATTGCCTAATCGATGTTTGAGCGTTCCATCTAAACCAGCACGGGGCAGCGCTTCAAATAATAAATCGCGATAATGAGCGTGTAAGTACACATAGCTTAATAATTGTATAAAGGCATGCGCGTTGATTCGATTGTCCATCGATAATCCAGACCCATCGACCAGAGATAATTGCCTAAAATCAATGCCTGTTTTTTTGGTTAAAATTTCACGTACGGCACGTCGGCCATTATTCCAACTGCCTTGTGTATCAAAATAATATTCCCCTAATTTTTTTAATAAGCTGTCCGCTATGAGATTATCGGATTTCTTTAGCATATGTTTAATGAGATGCGCTAAATCAGGTGAGTGATTTGTAATGAGTACCCGCGCGTTTTTGGGTGTTTCACCGTGGATCATTTGATTGTAATGAATATGATTTTGTGTAAATAAACAACGCAATATCTTTTGGCTAGCTAGATTGGGTCTTTGCAAAGCTACTGCGATTGAATGCGGTTTTACATGCAACGGTAAATGACCTGTGACAGCATAACGGTTGTTGGCAGATACTTGGATGGGTTTGATGTCGAGCGCTGAGGGCGCATATTTCTGAGTGACGACATGGTTGTCGATGATAATGCCTAAATTACGATTGGTTGTGATGACTGCAGGTTTATTTTGTCGCTTATTGGGTTTTACGTTGAGATTAAAACAGTTGCGATTGATGATGGTGGCGGTAACCGGCGCTGCAAAGCAAGATATTTTATCATTCTGTACGCGTCCTCGTGGCCAGGTGAGTTTATCGAGCGCTGTATCATCGATCACGATATTGCCTTGAATTTTTTTAATACCATGATTTTTAAGCGCACTGATCATTCTTTGAAGATGCGCCAGAGTTAGATTCGGATCGCCGCTAAATTGAATATATAAATTGCCTTTCAGTATGCCTTGTTCAATTTTTGGAGTGTGTTCTATTAAAAATTGTGTGTCGAGAGTAAAGTGTGGGCCTAAATAATCCAAAGCAGCGACTGCTGTGAATAGTTTTAAAGTGCTAGCAGGTATGTAATTAATATATGCGTTTTGCTGATATAAAATACGACCATTGCTGAGTGAGCGAATAGCAATACCGATATTGTATCCTTTAAATTTGCGTATAAGAGCGGCAATAATAGTGTTTATTTTCCCTGAGCGATTCTCATGAGGAAGAGGCCGCGTATAGCTGATGTTATCTTCTTCGTGATCGCCGTATGCGTATTCTTGAGCGAAGCTTGGCGTGCTGATGCTGTATAAAATACTTATAAAAATAATACCTGTGAATTTTAACAACATCCTATAGCTTCCGATCAAGAGCTGATTTTTATAACTTAACTGTTGAGAGTAACGTATGGAAAGAAAGATAGCTGAAATTTTTTAAACTAACCATGCTGACAGAAATTCATCAAAGTGAGTTTTCTTAGCTTGTTTTAAATACGCTATCAGTTCTTGCTGCGCTTGCTCTTGCTGTTCCATGGAAAGTTTTCCACGCATTTTTTCAAAATTAAGATAAATTAGATAGGTATTAAGCACATCGATTTCGCAGTAATTGCGAACTGCTTCAAGATGACCGGTATAAAATTGTTCAAATACCTGATTTCCTTGCATGCCTAATTTTCCAGGCAAGCCTAATAACAATGCAATTTCATGTAAAGGCGCGTAAGCACGTGGTTGATAGGCGCTTAAGATGTCCATCAAATCCATATGACGATAATGATAGCGATTTAAATAATTATTCCAACGAAACCCTGAATCTGTTTCACCTATATTCCAATACGTAGGAGCTGATACAGCATGGTGAAGTGCGCGGTAGTGTAGAACAGGTAGATCAAAGCTACCACCATTCCATGAAACAAGCGTAGGTGTATATTTTTCAATACAGTTAAAAAAACGTGTTATCAACTCTGATTCGGGCGCATCCAAACTTGCAAGCGAGCCTATCTTCAATTTATTTCCAATGAATAAGACGGCAGATATAGCAACGATACGGTGCAAATGCAAAGGCAAAAAGTCAGATCCGCCTGTTTCTTCTTGACGTCGTGACAACATCATACGTGCTACTTCATAATCATTGTCATTGCTTAATGAATACAGGCGACGACCCATCTGAACGTCAGGAATGGTTTCGATATCAAATATAAGAACAGCCATGCAATTAGTTTTTTCTAAAAATAGGATATTATACGGATCTCATGATCAAAATTAAAAATATTCGCATGAAAATTATTTTATTAGGTCCCCCTGGCGCTGGCAAAGGCACGCAAGCACAATTTATTGTTGAACGCTATGCGATCCCGAGAATCGCAACCGGTGATATGTTACGCGAAGAAATTAAAAAAGGAACGGACTTAGGGCGCACTGCACAAGCGGTTATGAAGTCAGGAGCATTGGTGACTGATGATTTAATCATCGCTATGGTACAACGACGTATCGCAGAGCCTGATTGTAGTAAGGGATTTTTATTGGATGGTTTTCCACGTACGCAACCACAAGCGGAAGCGATTGAACGCAGAGGCATTGCGATCGATTGCGTCATTGAATTAGTGATTGATGATCTGACTTTGGTGAAACGCCTGAGTGGTCGACGTATTCATCTGCAATCAGGACGGATTTATCATATTCTTCATCAGCCACCCTGTGTGCCGGGAAAAGACGATATTACTGGTCAAGATCTTACTATGCGCGAAGATGATCAAGAAGATGTTATTCAACAGCGTTTGCAAGTGTATCGACAGCAGACTCAACCTTTAATCGATTATTATCGTAATCATGCATGTGTGCATCGTTATATGCCGATCAATGCAGACGATAGTGTTGAGCGTATTCGCGAAAAGATTTTTATCGGCTTGGATGCCGTATAGCCTGTTGTTGCTTTCGTGCTGCAATAAGCAAAGCACTCAACGCGCGCAAACCAATTTAAATCGCTTTCCACAGAAAGCAAGGGCAAGTTTCAAGATAGATTGACTTCCACGTTGCTTCGCTTCGGCGTAATAAGCCTTTTCCTCGATCTGCGCTAAACCTTGCTGCGCCGCTTCGTCTAAGGCTTCCTCGATCCGTTCTATCGCAGGCTGCTCTGTTCGCGCAAATTTTACCCGCTTGAATTCCATCAACAAGCTTGGTTTCTTCGGATCCTTCGATAGAATGAAATAATCATACCGCCCGTAGCCGCTTTCTTTATTTGATTTCAATTCATACGCCGGATGCGATTGCAAATGCGCTGTCAGTCCCGTCATGAAGCCATGATAAAACGCTTCTGGGTTCTGACTTAAATCATGTACGCTGATTGTGTTCTCTAATAAAAATCGAAAGGATTCCTCAAACGCAGGGATGTCTCCCTGTAATAATTCTGCTAAAAATTGATTGTGACTTATCTGATGTTGGCCTGCGACTAACCAATGCTTGATTAACTCACTGTATAAACCCCGTACCTCGCGATTCGGAATCGCGAGATGACACTGCGTGCCGTGCTCTGTGTAGTCTGTCGAAACTACTTTGAAATACCCGGCCATCA
>JABDAQ010000051.1 GCA_013289115.1 Gammaproteobacteria bacterium | reverse complement strand
TGATCTGTTAGAAAAAACAGCGCATGAGGCATTAGCACAGATTGAAAATAAAATTTATTATCAAGAAGCAAAACAATACGGCAGTCAATCTATTTTAATGATCGCTTTGGCTTTTTGTGGTAAACAATTTAAACTCGTTTACTCAGAAAGAGAATCTTTTCGTTCAGCGTGAATAGATGCACGTCAGCTGGTATGTATTTTTTGCCCAATCGATGATTTTTGCAAGAAATTAGATCGGTATGAATCAAGTTATTTGCTTACGAAATCTGCTCAGGGTCAACGGGGCCCTTTCCTATCTTACCAACCACGTAGTGCGTTTTCGGAAGTCAGGAAGATTCAATATTGTTACATTGAGGATCTTTCATAGTTTTATTAAGTGATTTTTCTCTCTTTATTGTGACAATGCCTTATGAGGGCAATTAATTATTAATAGCAATAACCGCTGGGTCGAGATCGTGATGCAATATTAATAGGCATAGCACTTAAAATAGAACCTGCATCGTGTGCATAACCGCTGATGAATGCCGGATCTTGATGGTAATAAATCTTGCTTTGTCCCGTCGCCAGTGCTGCTAGAAACTGATCTACTTTCACGTCAGCACGTGCTTTAGCATAGGTTTTTATAAATCCACGTTCCACGCATAGCGTGTTGGCAATTAACCAAGTCGATCCGGTTAAATTAGCTTCTAAAGTTTTTGCAACGCCTGTTAAAGTGATCATGCCTGTTCCATTTCCTTGAATAGCTAGCTGTGGTGTGTCAATTCCGTCAACTGTGATACCGCAATGTCCTTTATATATGAGGCAATGCAGCCCTATATGACCGCAAAGCCCTATTGGGCCTGTGCTTGTATCTTGTATATCTAGGCTAGGACTGTAGATGCCTGATGCGTTAATGGATACCGCTCCCTCTGCGCGTAAATGCTGCAGATCAAATTGATTCCCTTGTAAATAAATATGCCCACCTCCTTGAGCATAGAGCGCTAACGGTCCTGTTAAATCGTTTACTGCTAAATAACCGGAACCTTTCACTTTAATCCAATTGATCGATGGTACGTTGATTCTGATAGTTGCGCGTTGCTGTTGAGACAGCAAATAATGAGTATGCGCGGTGATATGTAATATCTTCCCTTTAACAGCACTCTTAATATTTTCTAGCGCATCGGCTTGACCTGATATGGAAACAGTTTGTTCAGATGCATTACTCGTTACATAAACATTCATGGATCCTTCTAAATCAAGACCAGAAAAAGATGGATAAACCTGTGTTTGTGATACAAATCGATGGATTGATTTGGCATGTTTCAGCTTTTTATTTATTTTTATTTTGTAGCGAGCAAGCGGTTTGCTCATGATGTAGGGCAAGCCGTTGACTGTGAGTCGTGTAGCTGCATCAATACGTAAATGCTGTGGATTTAATTGTTTCCCATTGAGCTGAATAACGCCGCCACCACGCGCGTTTACGATCAGATCCTTGTTGGCATGATTCATCTGAATATGAGCAGGGCCTATCGCATTGATTTGCAAAATCCTTGGTGTATTGATTTTAATCGTTGGAATATGCCCATGTGTGAGGTAATGATTATTTGCTTTGAGAGAAAGTACTTTATTGTTAACATTACTTTTAAAATTTTTTATGGCCTGTGTGTCTCCGGATAGAATGACTGTTTGCTTAGGCGCATTGCTGTTTACATAAACGCGTAATGCCCCTTGTACATCGAGGCGAGTAAAAAAGGGCAAAGACAGTGTCCGATGACTGATACATATCGGCGTTTGGATCTGTTGTGGAACGCCATTCAATATAAGTGAAGCAGATCGATCTGCATTCAAACGCTGCACTTGTATCTTGTACCCATTGAGACGAACATTACTGCCGCTACTTGCTTTTACTGCAACAAAGCCTGTTAAATTTTTTATATCAATCGTATTTTTATCTTTAGTATCCAGTCGCTGTATCGATGCTGTAGTAAGATTGACAATAAGAGGCTTAGACGGATGCGCTAAATAGCTGTGCAATCGTGTTAAATATAAAATGTGTCCGCGTACAGCCACTTGAAGATTATTTACAGTTTCTTTATCGCCGATTATTTCTAAAGCGGGTTGTTTAGTATCAGATTTTATCCTGATATAAACTCGCATGGATCCTTGTACATCGATCCTTGTAAAAATGGGAAGCATCAGGCTGCGTTTAAATGAAATTGTTTGCAACGCTTGATTCCTTTGCGCGTAGAGATCATGACTATAAGTGCAAACTAAGAGACAAGATAATAAACAACGACTGAATAAAGACATATTCATTTTTCTCTGAAAGTGAGATGAGCTAGAGGATACACATTGAGGCATATCCATACCGAGAAATTTCCACAAGCCTCATTATAGAACATGATTTAAGGCTGGCTAATTTTAGAATTGATAAGGCTTTATTGTAAACATAAAATACACATAGACAATTTTTAATAAACCCATTGTGTGATTGAAGCGGTTATTGTAGGCGCGTATGATGCATTATCCTGCCTGAGTATTTTAAAGTTAATTTTAGAGGTTAGATACGCGTTATGTTATCTATGGATGTACTCGATCATAAAGTTGCTGATTTGCATTTAGCAGATTGGGGTAGAAAAGAAATTACGATCGCGCAAGCCGAGATGCCTGGATTGATGTCGCTGCGCGAAGAATACGGCACACAGAAACCTCTGATGGGTGCGAAAATTGCAGGCTGCTTGCATATGACTATTCAGACAGCTGTTTTGATTGAAACTTTGATCGCCTTAGGTGCTCAAGTACGCTGGTCTTCCTGCAATATTTTTTCAACGCAAGATCATGCGGCCGCTGCCATAGCGGCAGAAGAAATTCCGGTTTTTGCCTGGAAAGGAGAAACTGAACAAGAATTTTTGTGGTGTATAGAACAGACTTTATCAGGCCCTGAACAATGGCATCCTAATTTAATCTTGGATGATGGTGGCGATTTAACTTTATTGATACATAAAAAATATCCCCATTTACTCAAAAATATTCAAGGTGTTTCTGAAGAAACCACAACAGGCGTTCATCGTCTTTATCAAATGCAGCGCGAAAAAAAATTATTAATCCCCGCAATTAATGTCAATGATTCCGTAACGAAATCTAAGTTTGACAATTTATACGGTTGTCGAGAATCTTTAATTGATGCACTCAAGCGAGCTACGGACGTAATGATCGCAGGCAAGATTGCGGTTGTATGTGGCTATGGTGATGTGGGTAAGGGTTGCGCGCAAAGTTTACGCGCTTATGGCGCGATTGTTTGGATTACCGAAATTGATCCCATTTGTGCGATGCAAGCGGCGATGGAAGGTTATCGTGTAGTCACTATGGAAGAAGCAGCGACTATTGGAGATATCTTTGTGACAGCCACCGGTAATATCGATGTGATTACTTTGGATCATATGCGATGTATGAAAGATTTAGCCATTGTATGTAACATTGGTCACTTTGATTCTGAAATCGCTATTGCTTCATTGCAATCATTGCAGTGGATTGAAATCAAGCCACAAGTCGATCAAGTGATATTTCCTGATAAAAAGCGTTTGTTAGTGTTAGCAAAAGGACGACTTGTTAATTTAGGTTGTGCAACGGGTCATTCTAGTTTTGTTATGTCTAATTCTTTTACGAATCAGACGTTGGCTCAAATTGAATTATGGAAATATCCCGAACGTTACGAAAAAGGAAAAGTATATACATTGCCAAAACAGTTGGATGAACAGGTCGCGCGTCTTCATTTAAAAAAATTACCGATAACTTTAACCCGTTTGACGACCCAACAAGCAGATTATATTGGCGTAGATAAAGATGGACCCTATAAGCCGGAGTATTATCGTTATTAAGAGAGGCAAGCGTGTCGCAACTATCACGGTGTATTCTAGAAAAATTATGGGATCACTATTTGAGTGAGCTACCACAATTAGCTAGTTTGCAAACGGCATTATCGTCGACTCAATTACCGTTAGATCATTGCGCTATTATCGATCTTCCTGGAGAAAATACAGGCATTCCCATACTTTCTCAAATTATGCATTTATTGGACTATCAGGTAGCCGGTGCGGGTTATTTACCCGATAAACAAAATGAGTTTGTTTGGTTAGCCTCTCGCGATCATACGACACAAACCGCGCGAGAGGCATTGCCGCAGATTGTAATCGCGGATTTTCGTCTGACTGCTTTACCGAAAGCGGTACAAACTATTATCAAATATTATGCGGCACAATCACAGCTAGCACCTATGGCACGTTGGCAAGAATTAATACGTCAAAATAATACAGCCATTTTTATTGATGAAGTCTTTTCTTATCTTACACGACGCGATTGGTCTTTACCGAGTTTGCAAGATTATAAAACGGTACAAGCGTGTAATGAATTATTAGCGTGGGTATTAGTCTTTGGACGGACTGTCAATCATTTCGGCTTAGCCATTCATTTATTAGATCGTTTTACTGATCTTGCGCAATTTAATCATTGGATCATAAATACATCACAATGGCGGCTTAATCAAAAAAATGGATTGATTAAAGGCTCAGAGCAGTTGCGTATTGAACAAAGTTCCAGCGTAGCAAATGAAATAGTTGTACATTTGGCCGATGCTGCGATTACGATACCTAATCGTTTTGTGGAATTTGTTTGGCGTTATCCTGCCATGTACTCGAGCGCTGAACCGTATTATTGGTCCGATTATTTTACCGGATTTTTAGCGAATAATGCGGATGTGGTAATCGAATCTTTATATCGTTTGCGTGTTTAAATAGTTAGCTGAGTAAATAAACAGTTTTTAGGGTGTTAAGCGTTTGGTTGAAGAACCTTGTTTTGGAGTAAAGAAAACACAGGTTTTTAAAACTATTTTTGGCACAAAAAAAGGCATCCTTGCCAAGAACAAATATTAGTTTTTTAGATTAAAAGCATTTAAAGCTTAAGTGTGCCGTTGTATAAGCGAGGCACATTCGTTTGACTGAGTCTCTTCGCTTTTGAAAAAGCAGCATCGATTACTATGTTCTGATCCTGGAGGCATGCAACAGCAAAATAGTTTAGCTATACAACGCAGGAAAGCGAGGAATAAATTAGGAATTTCAATTTTTGGTTGTGGGTTGTTTTGTTCGGGTGGTAGCTGCCTTCCTTGAGCATCGTTGCTATCCTCAAGAACAGTCGCTATATTTTCATCGTCAAAAATTGCTGAACATTCTGTAGTAGTAGCACTTTTATCTTCATCAAACTCTTTTATTACTAAACTAGATTGTTCAGAATTAATTGCTAAATTCGGCTTATTCAATTCATTCTGATAACTTTGAAAAAAAAGTAAGTCCATGTATTGCTCTTTCAATTCTTTCAGAATTTCATCCGAAAGGATTTTCTGTTGGGGATCTGAATACTGCGACGTACACTGATTATTTTTTACCGTTTTTTGTATCAGAGGGTATAGATCGTGAGCAATCTCTTTTTCTAATTTTTTATCAAATTCGAAATCTTCAGGGCGATTAATAATGTCAGTGAATAACTGAGTGGCCGCTTCTTTTATGAGGTCTTTGTGTTCTGATATAAACTGATTTAGCTCTTCTTTACTTTCTGACGTTTGGTTTTTTGCATCGCTTTTCAGCTTATTTGGTTTGGTAATGTCATTTACTTCTTGTTTTGAAGTCTGGTTAAAATGACTATTTTGATTCTCTTTAGATTGTAAAAATTTGTTTTCTATATACGGATCTTCAATATACAGATCTTCAATTTCAGAATCAGTTTCAAAATCAGTGCTATTTGTGGTTATCTCAGTATTCATATAATCACCTATTTATATTTCTACATTTTTCTTATTATCTATTAGAAAATCTCGTATTGATTATACTCCTATTTTACGAATCAAATTTACGTTTGAATGAATGTAAAACAATTGGCCAAGGCACTTGAACGACTGGCCATTTAAGTACCAGCACAGCGCCGAGGTTTAGTGATTTTAAAGATCGTTCTCGATCCAAATGCTCCCGAGGGCCCTAGTTGTTTCGATAATGTGTTTATTTACGTCAAGCATGTTCTGGATAAAAAACTTTATCAGATAAACCTTGTGTTGCATTTACGGAAGAATTTGCCTGGTACCCTATGACTAACGTTTTTAATCGATGTAGCTGTATCAGCTAGAAAAAGTGATGTATAAACGTTACACTTTTCATTTTTCAGATTAGAGAGCAGTGTATTTATGCCTACGACCAACCCGAGAATCAACGTAACGTTCGATCCTAATTTAAATAAACAAATTAATTTACTGGCCGCGCATGAACAAAAACCAGTTTCTAGGTTAATCAAAGAATTAGTGATCGAAGCTTTAGAAAATCGCGAAGATTTTTATCTGTCGGCCCTAGCTCAGAGTCGTGATACGGGAAATCATAAAACAATGAGCCATAACGATGCATGGAAATAAAGGACAGCCTTATACGATTGAATATTTAGCACAAGTGGTTGAGCAGGATATACCCGCTTTGCCCAAGAAGATTAGGGATACTATTAGACAAGCGATTGAAACTCGATTAATGGCTGATCCCATCCGATTTGGGAAACCATTGCAATACAGTTTGAAAGGACATCGAAGACTGCGTGTTGGTCATTATAGAGTGGTCTATCGAATTCATTATAAGCATTACCTAGTTACTGTCATTGCTATTAAACATCGTAAGGAAGTTTATGAAAACTGCTAAAGGGTATGTCTTTCAATTTTTATGCGCAAAAGACACTTGAACGATCAGCCAGTCCGGCACTGGAACCGCACCGAGATTTAGTAATTTCAAAGCTCGCTCTTGATACCAGATACATTGCTTGGCATAAATAGGCGGATGTCCTGAACAAATTACGAAAGCCCTGCCAGCCTTTAGACGCATGACCTGATCCGGTCTTTGTAAAGGAACGCTTTGGTACTGAAAATTTTTAGCCGT
>JABDAQ010000050.1 GCA_013289115.1 Gammaproteobacteria bacterium | reverse complement strand
AGTGGTTTTCGTATGCGTGATTTAAGAGTGCGTGTTTGATATGAAACTCATTCGCGGTTTTCATGCTATTGAGTCAGCACAACGCGGTTGTGTAATAACTTTAGGAAATTTTGATGGCATGCATCTGGGTCATCAAGCTTTATTGCAGCAGCTCAAAAGTTTGTCGAAACAAACGCAAAGTCCGTCGCTGGTTTTATTATTTGAACCACACCCGCAGGAATATTTTTTAAAAAAACAAGCACCTGCACGTTTATTGCGTGTATCTGACAAATTGAAACTATTGCGCGCATTGCAGATTGATTATGTGGTATGCCTACGTTTTAATGAAACGATCGCGCGTATCACCGCTGAAGAATTTATTACTCATTATTTAGTGCAGCGTTTAGCGATTCGTGGATGTGTCGTGGGTATCGATGTGCGTTTTGGTTATCAGGGCAAGGGAAATTTTGCATTGCTGAAGCAATTAGGGCGGGAATATTCTTTTATTACGCTTGGTTTGCCGCCCATCTTTTATGAAGGAGTGCGCATCAGCAGTTCACATATTCGTCGCGATCTTTCCGAACAGAAGTTTACTCAAGCGAGTTATTTATTAACGCGTCCTTTTACGATCAATGGCAGGGTAATTCACGGTCAAGCGCGTGGTCGACAGCTTGGATTTCCAACGGCTAATATTGCGTTGCATCGTTTGGTTAGTCCAGTACATGGTGTATTTATCGTGCGCGTCTACGGTTTAGAAGAGCAACCCTTGCTGGGTATTGCAAATATTGGGCGTCGTCCTAGTTTTCAAGGCACACAAGAATTATTGGAAGTACATCTGTTGAATTTTTCGCAATCTATCTATGGTAAGTTTTTAGAAGTAGAGTTTTTAAAGAAAATACGCGAAGAAAAAAAATTTATGAATCCAGAACAATTGCGTATGCAGATTGCACATGATAAGTTAGTTGCGGAATATTATTTTAAACATTAATTTTTCTCATGTTAGTTTTTACTCGTAAAGGATGAGATTATGATACGCGTTGTAGTTGTTGCGGCTAGTAGGGCTAGGGCTAGGCGCACGAACATGAATAATGCAGAAGAAATAAATACAAATACAAAACCAATAGAAAATTCTCGAAACACTTGCTTTTTTAATACCAACCCAGTTTGTACTTTGCCGTCTGATAAAGCGTTAGAGAAAGAAACAAAAAAATCTTTTTGCATTATCCTCTGAATTATTAAGGATGATCCATGGGTTTGCACGGCATTAGTTTTGGTTCATTGTTTTTGATCTTTTTGATCGTAATGTTCTTGTTTGGTACAAAGCGTTTGCGCAGCATGGGTGAGGATTTAGGCGTCGCGCTTAAGGCTTTTCGTCAGGCTTTGCAGAGTGATGAGATAACAAAAAAGCCTGAGTCGATTCATGATAAATTTCCACAAGAAAATAATGATAGAAAATCGTCTTAGTGAAAAGAAGTTATAAACTGTCTTGTATTCGCGCTTCATCGATTGCTTTATGCTGAGCAGCAAATAATAAATAAACGGCAGGTACGACAAATAAAGTAAATAAAGTACCCAGTGAAATACCCGTTGCAATCACCAAACCGATATTAAAACGACTGACTGCACCAGCGCCTCTAGCCAAGATCAAAGGCAGAACACCTAAAACCATAGCAGCAGTTGTCATTAGGATCGGACGTAAACGAATACCGGCTGATAGTGCAATTGCTTCACGTTTGCTTTTCCCTTGTTGCTGTAATTCATTCGCAAATTGCACGATTAAAATCCCATGTTTACTGATGAGACCAATTAAAGTCACTAAACCGATCTCAGTATAAATATTTAAAGTAGCGCCACCAACACCAAGATTAATAAAGATCAGCGCACCGCAGATCGACATGGGCACACTCGTCAAAATAATAAATGGATCACGAAAACTTTCAAATTGCGCAGCCAAGCATAGAAAAATGATAATTAAGGCGAAAAAAAATGTTGTCATAAAACTCGCGCTTTCTTGCACGTATTGACGTGATTGTCCTGCATAATCAAGCGCGTAACCGTCTGGCAAAATGGTTCCGGCTATTTTTTGTAAACGCGCTAATGCATCGCCTGCTGTGATACCTGGAACAGGAATGGCTGAAATGGTTGTAGAATTTAATTGTTGAAAATGGTTAATTGATTCTGGAATAACCGTTGTTTTTATACGTGCAATGCTCGAGAGTGGAAATACAGCGCCACTGGGTGCTGTTAAATAATAATTGAGTAGTTGATCCGCGTTTAAACGTTGTTGACGTGCAACTTGTGGAATAACTTCGTAGGATCGTCCTGCAAAATTAAAATAATTAACATAACCTTCGCTCAAGGCAGAGGCTAACGCATTGCCGATACTTGTCATGGTCAATCCTAATTCTGCTGCTTTATCGCGATCAATCTCAATATTATCTTGAGGTTTATCTAATTTAAGATCGCTGTCTAAATAAATAAATAAACCGCTGGCTTGTGCCGCTGTCATAAAATTTTGCGCCACTGTGTTGAGTTGTAAATAATCGTTTGTTGTTGTTAGTACTAATTGTACGGCTGAACCTCCGCTACCGCCGCCCGGTAAGGGCGATCGTTGAAAGGCCATCACTTTTGCGCCTGCGATTTTATCCAAATTTTTTTGTATTTGAGGTTGTAATTGATTGGTCGTGCGTTTGCGCTGATCCCAAGGTTTAAATACCATGCCTGCCAGCGAGCTGCCTGTATTGTCTATTTGAAATACATGATCTGTTTCTGGAACGCTTTTAAAGATTGTATAGAGTTGATGTGAGTACAATTGCGTTTGTTCTAAGGTGGCATTCGGTGCTGTCGCTAACATACCGATAATAACGCCTTGATCTTCGGACGGTGCCAATTCTCTTTGAGAAGTATTGTAGAGAAAATAAATGCTGATTAGTACAATGGAGGCAAAAACGGCGACAACCGATAGATTATTCAGCGAATATTCTAGGGTGTGTTTATAACGAAGCCTTGCTGTTTCGAACATACGATCCATGTAATGTACAAAACCACGTTTAATTTCAGTTGGTTTTAAGAAAAGCGAACACATCATCGGTGAGAGTGTTAAAGCAATGACAGCGGAAACACCGACGGCTCCGGCTAAAGTAAAAGCGAATTCAGTAAATAAAGCGCCGGTCAAACCTCCCATAAAACCAATCGGAATATAGACGGCGATCAAGACCACAGAAATTGCGATAATAGGCAGTGCTAATTCTCGCGTGCCTTGCAGGGCTGCTTCTCGTAAAGACAAGCCTTCTTCTAAATGTCTGTGAATATTTTCTACAACAATGATCGCGTCATCGACGACCAAACCAATCGCTAATACCAGGGCCAATAATGTGAGTAAATTAATTGTATAGCCCAAAAGAAACATGATAAAGAAAGCGCCGATCAAAGACAGCGGCATCGCAATGACAGGAATGATGACCGAGCGCAGTGATCCAAGGAAGATAAAAATAACGGCTGTTACGATTAATAAGGCTTCAATTAAAGACCAAACGACTTCATGAATGGAACTATTAATATACAGTGTTGAATCGTAAACAATACCGCTGCTTAAACCTTCTGGCAGTTGACTCACGATGCTCGGCATGAGTGTGCGTACATCACGCGTAACATCTAAAACATTCGCGTCTGGTGTGACTTGAATGCCGATATAAACCGCGGGTTTGTTATCAAATTTTACCGTTGAATTATAATTCGACGCGCCGAGTGTGACACGTGCGACATCCTGCAAGCGTATGATGGCGCCATTTTGAGCCTTGATGATCAAATTGCGAAACTGATTCAAACTAGTGAGTCCTGTATCGATCGAAAGATTCACTGTGATCATATCGCCTTTTGTAGCGCCGACCGCTGCGATGAAATTATTATTGGCTAAGGCATTGCTCACATCGGCTGCAGTGAGATGGTAGGCCGCCAATTTAGCTGGATCCAACCAAGCACGTAAAGCAAATTGCCTTTGTCCAAGAATATTTGCTTGTTGTACACCTGGAATGGCTTGCAGTTTTGGTTGTACTACACGAATCAAATAATCAGTGATCTGATTAGCTTCAAGCGTCTTGCTGTAAAAGCCTAAGTACATGGCATTGAGCGCATCACCTACAGAAACAGATAGATTGGGTTTTAACGCATCCGCAGGTAATTGATTGAGCACGGAGTTAACTTGGGTATTGACTTCAGTCAACGCTTTGTTTGGATCATAATTCAAGCGCAAGTTTGCCGTGATTGTGCTGACACCTTCTGTGCTGCTCGAGGTCATGTAATCGATACCGTCGGCCTGTGCAATTGCATTTTCTAAAGGTGTTGTGATGAATCCGGCGATCACGGCCGGATCCGCACCGGTATAGGCGGTACTGACGGTTATTACCGCGTTTTGTGTAAAAGGATATTGACGAATCGGTAATAAACTGGCAGAACGCAAACCTAGCACGAGTATGAGTAAACTGATGACGGTGGCTAGAACGGGCCTTTGAATAAAGATATCTGTAAAACGTTTCAAAGGTTTATGCGGCGTATTATTCATCGTTACTATGGCTCACAGCATTATTATTAGGTACGACAGAATTATTAATAACCACAGGCATATGATTATGTAATTTAATTTGACCGCTTGTGACAACGTATTCGCCTGCCTGTAATCCGCTCAAGATAACGATCTGATCCGCGCGTGTCGCCCCCGTTGTTACAAAACTTTGTACAGCGATTAACGATGGTTTAGATTTTTTATCGCCTGATTTATTTTCTTTGATGATATAAACAAGCTGACCATAAGGATTAAAACTGATCGCAGATTGAGGTAAGGTGAGATAACGTTGTGGTTTATCAACATCAACAATCACTTGTGCAAACATGCCAGGATGTAATTCTAAAGTTGGATTAGCAATCGTTGCTTCGATTTGGACATTACGCGTTTCTGGATCAATCCCTGGATCCATAGAAGTAATTTTGCCGATAAATTGTTTGCCAGGATAAGCATCTAAGCTCAAGCTGACTTTAAGCCCCTTTTTTAAACGGGGTATTTCTTTTTGCGGTACGTAGAAATCAACATAGATTGGATCAAGCGCCTCTAACATCACAATTTTATCGCCTGGATTAAGGTATTGACCTAGATTGACAGCTGAAATTCCTAAGACACCCTCAAAAGGAGCAGTAATTGTTTTTTTTGCAACAGTGGCTGCTTGTTGCGCAACTTGAGCGTCTAGATTGAGCATTTGATCATGATCCGCATCGAGGGTTGCTTGACTGATCGCATGCGCTTTCCATTGTGCACTATCACGTAGATAGATTGTTTTCGCTGCATGCGCTTGTGCTTTTAATGACTGCAATAAAGCGATGTCAGAATCAGCATTTAATTGTACTAACACGCTGCCTTGTTTAACGGATGTGCCGGGTATCAGCGGAATGCTGCGTACTAAGCCAGCTAATTCTGTGGTTACTTCTACGCCAGCGATAGCACGCAGTGTACCAACGGATGTTAATTGGGGTTGCCACCATTGATACTCTACGCGCATGGCGGATACGGTTGCCGCGGGCGCTGCGCGCGAACGTAGCATGTGTTGTATAAAAAGACTTTTTCCCCATTGAAAGAGAAAAATACTGCCAAAGAGCAGCGCTACGTAGCGCAGCATTTTAGTCATGGGTTTTTTTTCTATTTTTAGGCTATTCATGCGATCGGCTTCCGATGATATGCGCAGGAGTGCGGCCACTTTGCCACCAGCCCCCGCCTAAGGCTTGAAATAAAGCAGCGGTATCGGCATAACGCAATGCCTGTGCTTGTACGAATTGTAAACGAGCTTGTCGATATTGCTTTTGGGCATTGAGTACATCTAAATAACTGACGCTGCCCACCTGGAGCTGATAACGTACGAGGCGTAGATTCGTACGTGCTGCTAGTTCGGCTTGTTTTTGCGCGCGTACTAGTTTTGCGTCATCGTTTAAGGCAACTAACGTATCAGCAACATTTTGTAGCGCTGACAGCACAGTCGCACGATAGACCGCGCAGGCTTGTTGATATGCGGCTTCGCTACTGCGTTTTTGTGCCAATAAAGCACCTCCTTCAAATAGCGGCTGCACAAGCTGTGTTCCTAAACTCCAAGTCAAGTTAGTTACATTAAATAAATGGGGTAACCGTGTTCCTTCCGAACCGTAGTTACCACTTAAAGTAATTTGCGGAAATAAATTGGCGGTTGCTACGCCAATGTGTGCACTGGCCTGATGGAGTAAGGCCAGTGCTGCTTGTATATCCGGTCGTTGTGCAACAAACTGAGCGGGCAAACTGAGCGGTAATTTACGTGGAAGATGTAGATCGGACAACAGTAATTGAGGCAAACGAATTTGACTTGGCGCATTGCCCAAGAGTGTCGCTAAAGTGTCGCGTGTTTGTTCATACTGTTTTTGTACAGGAGGAAGTTGTGCGCGCGTTTGTGCTACGAGTGTTTTTTGTGCAGCGATATCTAAGGCGGATGCCGCGCCTAAAACGGCTTGTTCTTCTACAATAGCTAGCTGTTGTTTTTGTTCCAGGATCAACTGTTGTAAGACCTGAATTTGTGAATATAAAGCAGCGGTAGTCACCGCTGAGGTAACAATATTGGCCGTTAGACTTAAATAAGCAGCTTGTAATTCATAATATTGATAATCTACTTGGGCATGCGCTGCTTCTACAGCACGACGCGCTCCACCGAAAAAATCAAAGGTATAGCTAACATTCACGGAAGCATTATACAGGTTGTAAACAGAGGTAGATTGAGTATTGGTAAGAAATGATGGGCGTTGACGATTACCGCTTAACTGAGCACTGATATTGGGAAAGAAAGAAGTTCCAATCTGTGCGCGCAGATCTTCTTGCGCTTTTTTCAGCGCTGCTTTAGCAGCCATAAGATTAGGGTTATTGTGTAAACCTATCTCAATTAAGCGATTCAATGCACGAGAATGAAATAAGATCCACCATTGACGTGG
>JABDAQ010000049.1 GCA_013289115.1 Gammaproteobacteria bacterium | reverse complement strand
AAGCGAAAAAAAAGAAGCTGTCCGTACTTGGTATAACGGATATCAAGTGGGAGACTGTACGATTTATAACCCTTGGTCTTTACTTAATTGCGTGCATAACAAAGGACAATTAAAACCTTACTGGATCAACACTGGTGAGAACAACCTGGTAAAAGACTATCTCTATCAATCAGGGCTGATTTCTAAAAAACCCTTTGAAGATTTATTGCAAGGAAAAAGCATTGACTGCTTAATCAATGAAAGCTTGGTATTCCCCGATTTAAAACACTTAGACAACGAAGATTTGATTTTTAGTTTTCTACTCATGGCGGGATATTTCAAGGTGACGACCACCTTTGACCCAGAAGAAGAGGGGATGATGGGTAGCGGTACGCACTGCCAGATTGCAATTCCAAATCGAGAAATTCAAGGATTGTACGCTGATTTAATCAGGGACTGGTTTACGAAAGGAAGACCTCAGATCTGGTTTAGGCAGTTTTTAAATCCTCTGCTCGAAGGTGATTTTAAAACCTTCGAATCTTCCCTGGAAGAACTCTTGGAACGAACCATCAGCGTACACGACGTCGCTCAAAAAGCAGAAGCCTATTATCACGGATTGATGACCGGACTGACGGCGTTTTTAAATTTTCATCCGAAATATGAACTGTACTCAAACCGAGAAAGCGGCCATGGTCGTTATGATTATTTAATTCTATCGAAAGACCTTTCCAAGCCTTCAATCTTGATTGAATTTAAATGTGTTCGCTCGAAAGAAAATATCGAAGAAATCTTGGGGGAAACAGCGCAAGAAGCGCTGGAACAGATCAAGAAAAATAGATACGCAGCGCAAGCTGAGCGGTGCAATGCGCGTTTGATCTGCGTCGCTCTGGTTTTTTGTGGAAAGCGTTTTAAGTTGTTAAGCGATTCCGGTGATCAAGCGTTAAATTAACGTTACTGCCGTGCTGCTCACCAGCTTGGGGTAGACCCCAGTCGTGTCACCAGCCGCCATTTCATTTCAACGAAAAAACAGGGAGTTTGATCGTTACCAAGTTTTCTACTCCTGATTTCACACCTAAGCGTATCCAGGTACATATCCTAATCAAGGTTTTTCTCCAGTTCTTTTAATGACCAATATTTCGCGGATTTCTTTAATCTTTCCAACGCTAAAGATAGGTATATCAATCAATTTTTAAAACCAAGCACGGTATTAATTTGGTAAGATATTATTTCACTCGTGGTTATATTCATCAAAATTTTTCATTAAATTGCTAACCGGAGATAATGAAATGCCTTTCTATATCAATCCTTTCCAAATAAAAGAAGAAGACTTGCGAACTATGTTGAGCATAGAGACAAACAAAATAGACGAAATAAGAGAAGAAGAAGCTAACAATATTCTTTATCTTTACCATGTTTACCATGATGAAAAAAACGCTCGATGGGAAGTACGTAATTCTAATGATACAAAATACCCTGAACTAATCTGCTATAAAATTAGCGATAAAAAATTAATGAAATGGATGGAAGAAGGAATAATAGCACCCGTTGTTCCTGGCAATTGGGGCGTTGTATCTTTAACGGTTGGTATTTGTTCTGGTTTTTTTTGGATGGCTACCGAATCAGTAATAAAAGCACAAGCGCCTATGGTACTCGCTATTGCTAGCGTTACATCGCTTGTATATCCATCAGCAGAAATTTTACTTTTTCGAAAAAATAATGCGCGTTGGCCAAGCAATCAAGAGATTTATGCGATCGCTGAAAATACCCGGGATCTTGCCGTAAAATTAACACTCTCTACTATCGGATGGATGACAGGATCTTATTACGCTGAAACATTAGAATTTGAGAATGCATTAGCAACAACGTTGATTGCGGCTTGTGATGCTGCCTCTGTTGCTGCTGTCAACCTGCTAAATGGATTCGCTAAAGGTAAAGATGTATCAGCGTTGCTATGGGATACTCTCAATCTTATGGGAACGGTAGCTGGAGCTGCTGCTATTTGGCAACAAATTAGTGTGAGTGAGTTTACCAATTGCAATGTATTAAAATCATTGGTCAATTGTGGAGCTATCGCTGCTGAATTTTATATAGTTCCGAAGATAGCTCCGAAACTCGCTTCATTCTTTAAATCAATAACGGATTGTTGTTCTAGCTCTCAAAATGATTTATTAAATGAAACCCAAACACTTGATCCATAATAAAATTGTAAATCTTGTAATGACTCATTAAATCCCGTATGGTTTTTTGCTTCAATAATTATTTACACAACCATCTAAGGTAGTTTGCTATGAATAATGACAGTGCTGCCATCCTCTTGAATCGAAGTTTTACCAGTAAAAAACAAATTGTCATGGCAGCGCTGATCTGTTTATTTGCTGCTTTATTTTATATGTATGAATATATCTTGCAGGTTTCCCCGGGTGTAATGACCAATGAACTCATGCATGATCTAAAATTAAACGCTGTAACTTTAGGCGCCACAGTGAGCTTTTATTACTATTCTTACATGCCTATGCAATTGCCTGCAGGATTATTGCTTGATCGTTTTGGTACACGACGCCTTATGACCTGCGCTATTTTAGTCTGTGCATTAGGCGCTTGGTTATTTGCTAGCGCACACACCGCTACTCTGGCCGCTAGCGGCCGTTTTCTCATGGGTATTGGTTCTGCATTTTCATTCATCAGTGCTTTATTATTAATCGCACGTTGGTTTCCAGCTAAATATTTTGCATTACTCGCCGGCATCATTCAATTCATGAGTTCACTTGGAGCAATCGCCGGTACAGCACCGCTAGCGGCCGCTATCTCAACCTGGGGTTGGCGTACTACCATGCTTAGTTTATCGCTGCTCGGTGTTGCGATTGCTGGAGGTGTATACGCTATTGTGCGTGATCATCCAAAAATTACAGCTAAAAAATATTCTAAACCGTCGAGAAAACGAAATGAATGGCATAGCTTGCGCCAGATTTGTCATAAATCACAAACTTGGTTGCTCGGTCTGTATTCTCTTTTGATATGGGCCCCCATCACATCTTTTGCTGCATTATGGGGATTGCCTTTTTTACGTATGCAATACGGACTCGATCGTACAACCGCATCAACCGCTATCACTATGATCTGGTTAGGCGTCGGTTTGGGTAGTCCGCTCTTTGGTTGGTGGTCAGATAAAATAAAAAAACGCTGTACCCCTCTAACTTGCTCAGCATTACTCGGCGTTATTAGTTTATTTTTACTGATCTACAACACGCATTTATCTTTATTCATGTTGTATGTATTGTTATTTGTATTCGGATTAGCCGCATCTGGACAAGCGCTATCATTCAGCTTGGTCAAAGACAACCATAGTACTGAAGTAGTAGGTACTGCGATCGGTTTTAATAATATGTCAGCCCTGGTTGGCTCTGCCTTATTTCAGCCTTTAGTGGGTCTGCTTTTATATCTAAACTGGAATGGCATTACATCGCAAGGCGTGCCAATCTATCAAGCAACCGATTACCAACAAGCACTGTGCATTTTACCATTGTGCTATGTAGGTTCAGCGATCATCAGTCAATTTTTATTACGAGAAACGCATTGCCGTCCATGCGTTTAAATACCGTGGTTAGGAAGGATCTCAATCGCAACTGTTTACTATTTGAGGGAGAACCTATCCGTGAAAAAAAACAATACAAAAAAAGCGACACGACATCATTATCTAGCGATCGGCATTTGCACGCTTCCTGCCTTATTTTATTTGTATGAATTTATTCTGCAAGTATCTCCCAGCATAATCACACAGGAATTAAGTAACGATTTCAGCATCACCACGGCGAGTCTCGGCTTCATGGCAGCGGCTTATTATTACGCATATACCCTAATGCAAATCCCAGCGGGCATTTTATATGATCGATTCGGGCCGCGGCGCTTGTTAACAAGCGCTATTATTTGCTGCGCGCTCGGCGCATTTTTATTTGCTAATACCTCTATGATCGCAGTTGCAACCTTAGGACGCTTCCTAATGGGATTTGGATCTGCCTTTTCTTTTGTTGGAACTTTACTCCTTGTTTCACGCTGGTTTCCACCCGCACGTTTTGCTTTCATTGCCGGTTTAGTTGAAATGATGAGTTGTGTTGGCGCGATTGTGGGCACAGCCTCTTTATCTAAAATCATTGCACATTGGGATTGGCGGATCATCATGACTGATCTGGCTTTGATTGGAATTACCTTAGCGCTGCTAGTTGCGATCATTGTGCGTGATGCACCTGCTGATATGACAAAATTAATCAATACGAAAAAAAAATCACTGCATAATTTCTACGAAGTGTGTCGTAACAATCAAACCTGGTTTACTGCCCTCTATTCTTTTTTTGTCTGGGCACCGATCACTGCTTTCGCTGCACTATGGGGCATTCCTTTTTTATCAGCAGCGCACAACATTAGCACAATGGAAGCCGCTAAAGCCTGTACGATGATTTGGATTGCCATTGGTATTGGCTGTCCTCTTCTAGGTTGGTGGTCCGATAAAGTAGGTCAACGTTGTTTGCCGCTACGTATCGTAGCGATCTTAGGGTTGTTAGCTTTAAGTATTCTAATTTACAGTCCCTATTTATCTCCATTCATGCTTTATAGTCTGCTCTTTATATTTGGTTTGGCAGCATCCGGACAGTCTTTAGCCTTCGGCGTAGTAAAAGATAATAATCAGATTCACGCAGTTGGCACAGCGATCGGAATCAATAACATGGCGACAGTTGCGGGAGGCGCCTTATTTCAACCATTGATTGGATTATTATTGCATTGGGCAAGCCCATATGGATCGTTACATAATCCAGCCGCTTATCGTATTGCTTTTTTACCTCTGCCGATCTGTTATCTGTCGGCCTGGATCATGAGTCGCTTCTTTATTCGCGAAACACATTGCTTACAGCAATGATTTTGACTTACAAGCGAAGGACAGCGCTCACTGTATAAAAAGAACCGAAAACAACAATGCGATCATCAGCTGTTGCTTCAGCAACAGCGCTTAAAAATGCATCTGTTATGCGAGTGAAAGCCGAGATTGTACGCACATAAAATTTTTCTAAACACTGGATCACAGTTCGAGGCGCTGCCCCTCGTTCAATCGGTAAGGGCGCAACATACCAAGCATCTATGATCGGAATAAGCGGTTGCAACGTAGCGTGTATATCTTTATCCGCACATATTGCAAATACAGCCAAGGTTTTCCCGCGCTGAACGACTTGAAGTTTTTTCGCTAGCAGATCAGAGGCCGCTGGATTATGCGCCACGTCTAAAATTACAGTCACTGAGTTCCATTCGATCATTTGAAAACGACCTGGAACAAATACAGTACGCAAAGCACGATCTAAAACTGCAGGCATGACTGGAAAACGCTCACGTAATAATTCTACAGCATACAATACAAGCGCAGCATTCGATAATTCGATACGCGGTACAGGCAATCGATCGAAACAATATTGTTGGCTTCGCCATAGCCAGGTAGAATCTGAACGATGATAATAAAAATTTCGAGGCGGATAATACAGAGGAACTTCCAAGCTTTGTGTTTGCTTCATCACACATTCCAACATCGAAGCATCACCCAAAACACAAGGTTTGTGTCGACGTAAAATTCCTAATTTCTCATACGCTATTTTTTCACAGGTATCTCCCAACCATTCAGTGTGATCTAAACTGATGCTACTGATCAAGGCGACATCAGCATCAAGTATATTCACTGCATCTAGGCGCCCACCCAAACCGACTTCAAGAATAACGAGATCTAATTTTGCATCTTTGAATAATTTTAAAGCAGCTAAGGTAGAGAATTCAAAATAAGTTAAAGAAATTGAACCGCGCAGTTGTTCTATAACCTGAAAAGCCTGACATAATTGTTCGTTCGTAGCGAAGCAATGATTAAAACGAATGCGCTCGTTATATTGTAAAAGATGAGGCGAAGTATACAAACCAACACGATAACCCGCGTTACTAAAAATACATTCAAGAAAATGCGCACAGGAACCTTTACCATTTGTGCCAGCAACAGTAATCACAGGCAAAGGAAATGGCAACAATCCAGCGCATTCCGCCACTTTACGAATGCGTTCTAACCCAAGATCGATTTGTTTCGGATGCAATTGTTCTAGATAAGTTAACCAATCAGTGAGCGTATAATATAGGCTGCTTTTTTGTAACATGGATTAACATCCTACTTAAATTTAAAATTACAGCACGCTTCCATATCTCTATCAATCAACTTAAAAAATGTACGAATTGTGATCTAATGATGAGTTTTACGTTCAAAAATTGATATGATTCTGTATTCCAGATCACAGCTATCCGATCGAATGAGTTCTTGTTTAAAATATTCACATAAAGTGGAACCGATTCTAGCTAGCGATAGACAAAATTGGGATATTGAGAATCGTTAGAAAAAGGATAAAAACACAGGAAACCTAATAATAACAAACCTAATAAAAATATTATGCCATCCGAAAATACCCAGAGACCAGCGAGAAATGTAGAAGAAATCATAACTGTCATGCAGTGGGCAGCCGAAGAAGACTGGCCAATTGGTAAACACGATGCTCGTGTTTACCACAAATCCTTTGGAAACGGATGCCGGGTTTTATTCCAGGATAAACAACTAGTAGGTGCAATACTCTCAGCAAACCACGAACAATTAACATTTCTTGGCTTATTTATTGTAAAAAAAGAATATCGTGGAAAGGGATTGGGTAAAGCACTGTGGAATTATGCTATGTCGCAAGTAAAGCCCGGGATTGGATTGGGGCTATTTGCTGTTCCCGAACAAATTGGTCGTTATCAAAATTCTGGGTTTAATACGGAATGCATAATACAGAGATGGCATGGTTGTTCCTCGGTTACCTTGACGAAAAATAACTCAGAGACTAAAAAATTATCGCTTGACCAAAAAGAACTCTTAAATCAGGTTGCAAAGTACGATGAACAAATATTTCCAAAACCTAGGTTTGACTTAATAAAATGTATGTTAGAGCAAGAAGAAACGCTTGGCTTCACTGTAAAAAAAGAAGAAAAGATTTTAGGATACGGGTTGATTCGACCCTGTCAAAAGATCAATTGGTATCGGGTGACTTTATACGCAGACAACTTTGAAATAGCCAAAAGTCTGACAGAAACCCTATTAGCAACGCTAGAGGGAGCGCCAGAAAAAACAATTATTTTCGATATGCCCTCACTCAAT
>JABDAQ010000048.1 GCA_013289115.1 Gammaproteobacteria bacterium | reverse complement strand
GGTTCAAACCTTGTTAGACAAAGCGGGGTTAAGTGAGAAAACGGAAGGCATTCGTCATTGGTACAACGGCTATCAAATAGGCCAACACATAATTTACAATCCCTGGTCGCTGTTAAACTGTGTTAAAAACGAAGGGTTATTGAAACGGTATTGGCTTAATACCAGTGATAATTCCCTAGTCAAAGAGTGTCTCTATCGTTCAGGCTTAATTCATAAAGACCTGTTTGAGCAGCTCTTACAGGGTCAAACGATCGATTGTTCGATCGATGAAAACATTATTTTTCCAGATTTGAAGAAAGGCAATAAAAACGATGCGATCATTTTGAGTTTTTTACTGATGGCCGGGTATTTCAAGGTGGTATCAGTAGACTATGCAGAACGAGAGACTCGGTGCCAGCTGGCGATCCCGAATATTGAAATCCGTGGCTTGTATGCGAACCTGATCGAAGACTGGTTGGTTGAGGGTCAAGATAGAATCACGGTCAATGAATTTTTACAAGCGTTATTATCCGGCAATATGGCTGAGTTTGAAGATTCTTTCCGATTTTTATTAGAGAACACGATCAGCGTACATGATTTAAGTCAGAATCCGGAAGCGTTTTATCATGGCTTCATGACGGGACTGACGGCACATTTACAATCGCATTCTGATTATATGCTGAAATCCAATCGAGAAAGTGGGTATGGCCGGTACGATTATTTGATCCTCTCGAAGGATGCGAATCGACCGACGATCTTGATAGAATTTAAGCGCGTTTGTGTGCCGACGAAAGAAATCTTAGAAACCATTGAGGCAGCCCTGGAAACCGCTGCTCAAGCTGCGTTAAAACAAATCGAAGAGAAGGCGTATGATCGAGAGACACAACACTATGGCTGTTCTAACATCCTAAAGATCGCTATTGCCTTTTGTGGCAAACGATTTAAACTGATTTACAAAACTTAGCTTCTGCGTAATTTCCTTCGAATAACTCTTGTGTCTACTTTCATTAGATCAGAACAGTATGTGATTCTACAAGGATTATTTTTTGACCTAGACAAAATGTGGGGCAGCGCAGTACGATAATCAAGTGTGGCCTACACAGCAGAAAACCGCATGCATAACACGGATTGTCTTTCATTGTAAAAGGGATTTTTTAATGGTAGAAAATTACACCCTGGATCGTTATGGAATTATCAAACAAATTAAAAAAGAGTCTGTCGTTTACGATCATCGGTATGTTCATGAACGTTATTGTCATCCTAAAGTTCCGACTGAAAATATTTCGTATCTAAGATTAGGCTATCTTTTATCGCAACTTGGAAAAATACCTAAAAGTTTACTGGATGTTGGCTATGGCAATGGTGCTTTTTTAACGATTGCAAAAAAAATTATTTTTAATTGTTACGGATACGATATCTTACCCGCCTATCCTTTAGATAAAGAGATAGTACAGCTCGATAATCTCTACGAAAAAAAAGTAGAAGTCGTCACCTTTTTTGATTCTTTAGAACATTTTGACAATATTTATGACATACACCGTCTGCGATGTAACCATATTCTCATTTCTGTCCCCTTTTGCCATTATCTAGACGATGATTGGTTTTTGCATTGGAAGCACAGGAAACCTAATGAGCACCTGTGGCATTTTAATTTAGATTCGTTACAAAATTTTATGAAAGCCATGGGTTTTAATTATCGCGCGCACTCTTACCTCGAAGACGTTATACGCAAACCAACCGATGAGAGATATCCGAACATTCTCACTAGTTTTTTCAGTCGCTAAAGGCCAATATGTTCAAAAAATTAAAGTGCTTGTTTCGTTTTATACGCAATTTTATACGCAAATATTTCACTCAAAAAACAATGCTGATCGATTTCTTATTCGACGTTGAATATTTTTATAAAACACGTCATTTCTTCCTTAAAGAGGATCGATTTTTTGCATTCAGCCGCTTTACTACCAAAAATATTACAAGCGACGTCGGCCTTGTATTTTTTTTTGGGATAGGTGATTGTATTTATGCGTTACCTGCATTAAAAATCCTGTCTCAGATGGTCAGAAAAGCAGGATTTAAACTGTATGGTTTCGTTGAAGAGCATACTTCTCGATTGGCTAATCCTGCTGTACTCACTCTACTAGAAGATACTGCGTTGTTTGACTATCTTGATTATTTTCATGGCTGGGAATCGGGCTACTGGAAATATTACAATTGGTCGTCCATCAGAAGAACTAACCGGTATCCGTGTAAAATTTTCCCCTGCATCTATCGCACATCGCCCAAAATAAAAGATCGTATTCTTGAAGTCTTGCAACAGTTTTCGCTGCCTGATCACGTCGATTGGCCTGAGATTAAGCCCAAAAAAACAGAACAATATCGAAACCTAAGAGCGCAGTTAATCAATAAACAGCGAAACAATCACTCAATTATATTTGTTCACTTAGAAACTCGAAGTGGTGAATACATCTATCCTCATATCGCTCAATTTATCGCATGTGTCATGGATTCAAAGTTACTCAAAAAAAACATCACGTTTGTTTTATTCAGTCAAATGAATGTGACAGATATCCAGAAAAATATTCTCTCGTTTGATCCGAAAACCATCCCTTTAAGTGATCAAATAGCACTGATCGAAGAATTTGCTTCTGTTATTTTAGCTATTACTTCTTTTCTCTGGGCAATAGCACGTATGTTAAAAAAACGGCTATTAGGGATTCATTATCTTGATTCTGATGATGGACATCAGTTTTGGTATCCAGGTGCAAAATTCTTAACCGCTTCTCGCTACGTCTTGCAACGTATTGGGGAGGGTGTATTAGCGGTAGAAGGCACGCATTTCAAAAGATTAGCAAATCCCTATATGTTAGAGTACTCTCCTCTCTCGCTTTATTCGATGCTGATAGAAGAACCATTGCTTTTAAGGCCCGTGATCCACAGAAATAGCCCCATTTAAGTTGGATATAACGCATTTCTTAGCGGTGATGCTTCTTTTTAGGTTGTGGCATGTCATGTGGCATGTCATCATAATTAAAAGCATCCGGATTTTGCTGAATAAAGAAATCACTCTTTGCTCGAGTATTTACAACTTCACATCTTTTTGATCTTAAGGATGACGGCCGATTAAAAAACTGATCGGGGCGCTTCAACATAAGTATTTTTTTCTGTGTTTGTACTTTATCAAACTGTTGTTTTATCTTACGGCATATATTCAAAGCATCGATTAACCAATGCTGATGTGTTTCTTCTAAACTCTTATACTCTGACTGATTCACACCCCTATTAAAGTGTTCAATCATATTTTCGAGGTTATTTTTTAGCGGGCTAATCCACGTTGATAATTTATTTTGGTTCAATGCTTTAAACATGAAAGGCGCCGAACGACGCAACTCATTATACGTTATACTTTTTTGATTGCTTTTTTCTAAAAGAGATAAATAAAGTTTCAAAGCTTGGGCCATTTCATTGCTTAGACTTAATTTTTCTTTAGAGTTTTTCCTACTGATTTTAAAGTATTCTCTTGCCTGAATCTTTAGAATCCAGTTTTTTAAAAAATCCTGACCTGCGAATTCTAATTTTTCATTTTTTAATTCTGAGCAAAAGTTTTTATATTTATATTTTATATAGTACACTGCTTGAATTTCTTTGAGAGCCGTAGATTTATTTTTAAGCTTTCCCATCCAAACATACAGAATACTCAGAGAAGTGCCGATTTCGTCAGCTGCTTCATTTACTGACATACACCCGTTTCTTAAAGCATCAAATTCTTCGAGTTTTTCTATTTTCTCTTTAGTTGAATAGTACTTTACTTTGACCAATTTCCCCAGCTGTTCTTCAATCTTGCCAATTTCCGTTAGCATCAATGGAGCCAGCGATTGAATATTCTCACTACAAGAAAAAAGTTCTTTTATCACTGTAAGATTGTCTGTCGAATTTTCTCTCAAGTTATAAAAATATGTTGGAGAAACCCCAAATTTCAAAGCCAGTTTATAGTGAGGTATTTTGGCTTCTTCTTGTTCTAATATTTCTAAGAAATCCAAATATTGACCAAAAACATCGCATCGTTTGTTTAGTGTCTTGTCATTTAAATCAAGCTCTTTGTGATCTTCTATACAACAATTTCTAATAATCCACTTTTTTAAAGCATTTGGGTTCGATGTCCAATTTTTCCCATAAGTACTATGAGGATCATTGGCCTCTTTTTGAAATTTGCATTCTAAAATAGATTCTTCACCTATATAAAACTCGCCACCCTCAGATGTTATTTGTTGTGTGTCATCTTCTGTCATCTGTATTCACTTTATTATTATATTAATTGGGATATATAACATCCTTTTTATAAATCTTACGTTAATTTTAATCACGTTCAATAGAATCAATCAATCGTTCAATAGCCTGTATACGTAGTTCTTTTATTTTATTTTTTAAATCCAATCCCGTACATTTTTCTTGCATCAAATGTTCAGTACGAATATCGCATACTGCTTTTAATAAATTACACATATATTTTTCTTGCAGATAGGTTTTTTGATTATTCGATTGCGCGAAAAAATCTGCCTTGCTTATTAATAACCATTGTTGAAATCGATCGGGACGACGTATTGCATCTAATTTTTCAAGCAAGTGCAAACATTTTTCAGGCGTGCTGCGAAAAATATTGTGGCAATAAGAGCAATAACGTATAGCCAATAGTGCAAGTTCTTTGTATTTTTTTGGAATACGATACCGTTGTGCAAATGATCGTAGATCATCTGGATCAACGTTGCGCATAAGCGCTGCAAAAATTGTACAGGGATCTGTTGTCAGATGTTTTATTTGCTTTAGAGTCTGCAATGCCTGCCCCCCTAAGTGGGTTGATGTATGCCAAGGTGTTGGCATCTGAAATAAACGCTCGAGTTCTGGAAATAAAATAGTCAAAGCAGCTGAAGCACGCAGTGTTGTAATAAAAGCCTCTGGATTTGATTGCAATAAAGCTTTTTTAAATTCTGACAAAACACGCTCGGGCGTTAATGCATTGATCTCGCCGTTGTTTACCATGCGTTGCATTAAGTCTAAAGTTTCAGGCGCTACTGAAAAACCTAGATTGGCATAACGGGCCATAAATCGTGCAACACGCAATAGACGTACAGGATCTTCTATGAAAGCAGAAGAAATATGACGCAAACATTTCGCGTGTAAATCGTGTTGTCCTCCGTACGGATCAATCAAATTCCCCTGCTGATCTTCAGCCATAGCATTGATGGTCAAATCTCTACGTTTTAGATCGTCTTCTAAGCTGACATCCGGCGCAGCATGACAGATGAAACCTAAATAACCAGGACCCACTTTACGTTCTATACGCGCTAGCGCATATTCTTCCTGTGTTTTAGGATGGAGAAACACAGGAAAATCTTTTCCGACTGGTTTGAAACCGCGTTCCAACATGTCGTGTACGGTTGCACCGACGACTACATAATCGCGTTCTTTAGGTACAATACCTAATAATTTATCGCGTACTGCGCCGCCGACAAGATAGATTTCCATAAATAGGATAATAACTATGTTTCGTCGTACCGCTCAACTTATTATTTTTATAAGTTATTTATTCGGTTCAGTTGTCTATGCTGATTTTCAATCACAATCCTTAGCCGCAATTGCCGAGCGTATTCAACCCATCGGACAAGTTCGCATTGCTAGCGAAGAAAATCATGTGATGATACAGCGCGTCAAACAATCAAAATTTAATTTAGGTCGCGCAGTGTTTCGTAGCAAATGCATACTCTGTCATGGCAGTGGTGTGGCGGGCGCTCCGGTGTTCGGTCATAGGCAAGACTGGGCGCCACGCTTGGTTCAAGCAAAAACTGTTTTACTTGAACATGTACAACAAGGTTATAGAGCGATGCCTGCTAAAGGCGCTTGCTTTGAATGTTCGAAGCACGATTTGCAAGCAGCGATCGACTATATGATTCACGCAATTAAAAAGTGAGGTTATTACGATTTTTTTCAATAATGCGTGCACTAATTCCTTTTATTTTTTTAAGTTGTTCTATCGCTGTAAATTTTCCGTGCTGTTGCCGATAGGCCACAATAGCTTGCGCGCGTTTGGCACCAATACCGTATAAATTATCCGATAAAGTTTTAGCATTTGCTGTGTTGATATTAATACGCGCCGTGTTGAATGTACGTGAATTACTAAGAGATTCTTTAGTAGGATTAAATGCGTTACTGTGTGTAACAGGCGATAAAATAATGCCTAACACAAAAACACTGCCAGAAAATAAATTACGTAGTTTCATAAATAACTCCTTTATTTTTGTTTGGGAAATGATCCGTTTTTTTGAGTAGCTATTTTGCCAATGAATCGATTTATCTGTCAATGCATAAAAATTATTTTTTTGTACAAATGCTAATAGCGGTTGATACATAGATTGATACATCAAGCTGAGTTGCACCGCTTAGGTGAATCGAACAAAATAAGGCATACTATAAAGCTTTAAATTAAAACACTGAAATTATGTCTTCTTCTGTCTTAAAAATGCCGATTGGCGAAAGTGATTTTCGCTTACTCATCCAAGATCAGTATTATTTTGTCGATAAGAGTCTGTTCATTCAAGAGATACTTGAGGATGCCCGAATTATTCTCATCACGCGTCCGCGTCGTTTTGGGAAGACCTTAAATTTATCGATGCTGCGGTATTATTTTGCCAGTGAAGTGGAAAGAGAAAGCACGAAAGGATTATTCGAAGGATTAAAGATCCAAAACGCTCCGGAAGAGATACGTCAGCATCAAGGGAGATATCCGGTCATTTTTTTAACCTTCAAAGATTTAAAATGCACGCATTTTGAAGAGACGTATCGAATTTTTTGTGAATTAATTGCCAGTGTTTATGAAGAACATCGCTATTTACTTGCGGGTGAGATCCTATCAACAAATGAAAAGACCCGTTATCAGGCTTTATTAGAAGGCAAAGCGCCTTTTGAAGTAGTGAGTTTGAGTTTAAAACGATTGAGTCAGCATCTACATCAGTATCATAAACGTCCCCCCTTAATTTTATTAGATGAATACGACACCCCAATTCAGTCAGGTTATTTAAGTAATTACTACGCAAAGGTAGTTGAATTATTTCGGGCATTTTTAGGTTCAGCGTTAAAAGACAATCCGCATTGTTTCAAAGCAGTGCTAACGGGGATTTTACGAGTTTCGAAAGAAAGTTTATTTTCGGGATTAAATAATATTCGCGTGTATTCGATGTTGAATGAACGCTATGGGCAATACTTTGGTTTTACTGAAGAAGAAGTCCAGGATTTATTAGAGCAAGCGGGTTTACGTGATCAAGTA
>JABDAQ010000047.1 GCA_013289115.1 Gammaproteobacteria bacterium | reverse complement strand
GTATTTACCGAGTACATCACCGATAGTACGTGCTGATTTTTTATGTTTTGCGGTTGCATTTAGATTCAGTTCTGACATAGCGTATACGATACGTCGTTGTACAGGTTTTAAACCATCGGCGATATGCGGCAGAGCGCGATCAAGGATTACATACATGGAGTAATCAAGATACGCATTCTCACTAAAAATATGGATCGATTGACGTTCTGTCGCGGGATTGAGCGTGTTAATCATAATGATTAAAATAGAATGAGTCTTTACATCAGGGGTGAGTAAACATACACGAGACACATGGATCTGTACATGTGTATACAATCTTTAAATAAACAATGTGCTTATGAACACGGTAGAAAAACACAGCAATCAGCTAAATCTATCTCTCGCCGTACAAGCGGCCTTAGAAAAATATGATCAGCAGAAAGGGTTTTTGAGACGTATATTCGGTGATACTCTAGCTGTACGGAAATTGCGGGATCTTGACGATAATGCGCGATGTAATATTTTTAAAGTCTATGAATGCTTTGTTGGAAGTTTTTTAAAAGAGGAGCAACTTTCTTATCGCATTGTTTATCAAGCTGTACGTTCGGCATTCAGTCGGTAGAATCAGACTATTGCCTATGCACTTGATATGCTTTTCCGTGGCGGTTATTTAACGCATCCGATTTTATATATCGTTAAAAAACACAAAAATCCAATAAGCGTTTACAATGCGGTTGAAAAATTCACTCAATCTGAATTGTGTTCAGAAGATTTTTTGAGCGTAGCCATAAACTGTTCAGATCCAGAAATTGTCGTTTCTGCCTTTATAGAACTCCATCAAAGTAACTTTTTAAAGGATCCTTGCGATGTTACTTATCAAATTTTTAAGCTTGATTCGATAGAATTTTTACCAAGAGAGGAAATGCGCTGGAATGATTGCGCAAGAAAACGAATAGACTATATCCTGACGCATCCATCCACTCAACATTTTTTTAATGCGCTTAATGAATTATTTGGTGAATGTAAAGCTCATTCTCTTGTTTTGACATCGGAGGATATAGCAGCACTTATGGAAAGCAAAAATCATGAAGGGTGCGTTAATAATATTTTAACAGAAAAAATCAATCTCAAAAAAAGTACATTGGATAAAGAGGCAAAAAAATTAATGCATAATAATGAATCTAATAATCGATCATTAGGAAGAGATAGCTTTTTCCCCTCATCTTTTGAAGACGAACAAGAATGCCAGTCACGTTGCGCATCAAAACAAGAAAATAAATTAGGAACAATGTAATGAAGAGCGCGATTCACCCAGTACATGATAAATTTTTCAAGAGCTCATTTAAACTTCGCCTGATATAAAGTTAAGGCTGAAGAATCTCTGTTAAATTACCTTGCGTAAAGTCTTGAATGTTTTTTATTGTGGTTTTCGCGATGTGCATTAATGCTTCTTGTGTAAAAAATGCTTGATGGCCTGTAATAAGCACATTAGGAAATGCTTGCAAACGCGTAAATACGTCATCTTGAATGATCGAGGCGGATAAATCATGAAAGAATAAATCGTCTTCTTCTTCGTAAACGTCGATCCCTAAAGTGCCAATTTTTTTTGCTTTCAGTCCGACAATCACTGCTTTGGTATCCATTAATGCGCCACGGCTCGTGTTAATTAACATAACACCGTGTTTCATTCTTTCGACCGCCGCTTCATTGATTAAATGATAGGTATCTTGCGTTAATGGGCAATGCAAACTGATGATATCAGATTGAGCATATAGGTTGTTCAAATCGACATAGGTTATTCCTATTTCTAAACATTTTGGATTTTCAACAGGATCGTGTGCGAGTAGCTTTACACCAAAACCATTCATGATTTTACAAAAAATTTCGCCTATTTTTCCGGTGCCAATAACGCCTACTGTTTTTCTATGTATATCAAATCCTAATAAGCCTTCCAGAGAAAAATTATGTTCTCTTATACGGTTATAGGCATGATGTATTTTACGGTTTAGCGATAAAATAAGCCCCATCGCGAATTCAGCAATCGCATAAGGAGAGTAGGCGGGCACGCGTGCTACTGTTAATTGATATTTTTGTGCGGCATGTAGATCGACATGATTAAAACCGGCAGAGCGTAAGGCAATAAATTTTGTGCCTTGCTCGGACAGAATGCGTAATACTTCAGCGTCTAATTTATCAATGACAAAACAACTGACGACCGTAAATCCTTTTGCTAAAGTGACTGTCTGCGCATTTAAGCTTACATCGAAAAAAACTAAATCAAATCCGTGTTGTTCATTTGCTTCGGATAAAAACTTCCTATCAAAAGACTGTGCGCTAAAAACAGCTATTTTCATAATAACACCTTATATTGAATGAACAATTTTACGATCAAAAATAATATCCAAAACTCACGAGTTGTTTTACATCAATGCCTTGGTTGGGCGGAAATAAATGCGCGTTTGAATAATGGATATAGTAATAATCCAAACTGATGCGCTTACTAAATAGGCAACCGACGCCGATGAGATCTTGAAACGCAAAGCGTCCACCAAGATTGCGATGGCCCAAACGAGAACGTGATAATAGTGCTGGACCAATGCTAAATGCAAGATGCGGTTGCATCGATTGGATAGCGCGTGCTTGCCAATAAAAAATGGGGGCTGCTGCAATGATGCCAAATTGTTTTACTTGTTGTCTTGCAGGCGGAGATACTGTGCAATAATTAAAACTAAAATTCCAATAGCTGAGTAAATTTCCATAATGTACTGCGTGCTCAAACCAAGGTATTTGCCAACTGAGGCGGTAAGCAATCAGATGATCAGGTTTGCCATATCCGTAACTGAAACTAAAGCCTGGACTTAGCATTGCTTGTACATAGATGCTGTGCATTAGACCTGCAAAAGCAATTGCCGTGATTTTTTTACCTATTTTCACTGAAACTTCCTTGTTCTAAGTCTGCACCAAATGCTGATGCGGACTCACGTCTATTCTATGTTACACTTGTCCCTTTTTACGATAAATTAAGTTAAGTAAGGAGTTAAATATGCGTAAAGATATTCATCCAGCCTATCACGAAGTCAAGGTAAGTTGTAGTTGTGGTCATCGATTTTCTGTGCATTCTACTTTAGAACAAGATTCTTTACATATTGAATTATGCAGCCGTTGCCATCCTGTTTATACGGGTCAGCGTCAAGCTTCGACTCACTTGAGCGGCCGTGCTGATCGATTTAATCGAAAATACGGCGCTGTTGTGATGCGCGAGGAAGCGAAGGAACGTACTTAGATTGATATGCTCTCACAACGTTAGAAACAAAAATAATAAATAATAGTATCCATCGAGTGGTTCCAACGATGGGAAGGAGGAGTTTATATGTCAAAACGTAGTGTATGGTTACCTTGGCTTATTTGTTGCATAGGGGCACTTTTTTATTGTTATGAATATTTTTTGCGTATTTTGCCGAGCGTCATGGTCACTGATCTTTTGCAGATCTTTCGTATCAACGGAGTTCAGTTCGGTAATTTAGTTGCTTTTTATTATTACGCTTATACGCCCATGCAGTTGCCCGTGGGTATCCTCATGGATCGTTTCGAGCCACGTATTTTACTTGTTTTTGCAGCGCTTGTTTGTTCTTTGGGTACTTATCTTTTTGCGCAGCCCATCTTGCTGATCGCACAAATAGGACGATTTTTAGTAGGTTTTGGATCTTCATTTGCTTTTGTAGGCGTTTTAAAACTGGCTGCTTTATGGTTGCCGCCTTCGCGTTTTGCTTTGATTGCGGGACTTACTACGTCTTTAGGTATGTTAGGCGGGATGGTTGGTAATATTGCTTTGGCAAAATTAGTCATGATTTTTGGTGTAAGCCATACTTTGCATTTAGCGTTGATCGCGGGTGTATTATTAACCTTATGTCTCTGGTATGTGATACCACATAAACACACGGCCATTCAAACTGATCGAGAGCCAAAGCTGCGTTATGCACAATTTTTCTCGAGCGTTATTGCTTTATTTAAGCAGCCTCAGATGTGGTTAGTCGGCATTATTGGTGCATTTTTATATTTATCCTTATCTGCATTTGCTGAAGTTTGGGGCATTCCTTATTTAATTCGCGTACATGGATTATCGACCGTTTCTGCGTCGATGTATATTTCTTTTGTATTTTTAGGCTGGACGATCGGCGGACCTTTAATCGGATGGATTTCAGATCGTACCGGGAATCGACGCTTACCTTTGATTTTTGGTGCCGGATTTGGGGGACTGTGTTTTGCTTTGGCATTGTTGCTAGGAACAGGTTTGCCTAAATTTTTATTAGGCGGTTTATTATTTTTGTTTGGAATTTTTAGCTCTGCTGAAGTGTTAGTATTCCCGATGGCGTTTGAAATGAATCGCGTATCTGGATTATCAGGAACAGCGCTTGCTGTAATGAATTTATTAGTGATGCTGGGTGGCGTTTTAACTCAGCCTTTGATTGGTAAATTATTAGATCTGTTTACGGGCAAACATATCGCGGGTAATTTAATGATATTTTCTACCCAAAGTTTCCAGTACGCGCTAGGTTTAATTCCAATCTGCTTTTTCTTAGCTGCAATTTTATTATTATTTGTGCGAGAAACATTTGTGCGTGAAAGAAAATCAATCAATTAATTAAGCTAATTAATTTTACTCATGGCATTATACTACTAGCGTTATACCATGGGTAAAATTACAAATGAGAGTAGATGCACAGTTATTTCCTCAAGGTCATGCGGTCGGCATCGCTTTTTGTGATCGTGTGATAGAGCGCAAAAAACTAAAAGTTAGATTTTTAAATAATGAACATACGGTGCTGGTTGCGCCGAGACGTTATGGTAAATCAAGCCTGATTAAGCAAGTATTATTGGATACTAAAATACCGAATACAGTGATTGATTTATTACCCGCAACTAATGCATTTTTTGTTTACCGTGCCATTAAAACTTCGGTTGTTAGCTTATTGAATGAATTGGCACCAAAAACAAAACCACTGCGACAAAAATTACTTCAATTTATCCAACGCTTTCATCCAAAGCTAACACTTCATTTATTAGGGCAGCAGTTAGAAATAGCGACAAATCAAATGCCTGAATCAAGTATCATTGAACTCTTAATCAGTCTTGATACAGCGGCCAACAATTTAGGTAAAAAAGTTGTCATCTGTTTAGATGAATTTCAGCAAGTAGGGCTACTCAAAAATTATCACAGTATAGAAGCCGCTATTCGTCATGCTGCCGAACGAAGTACACGGGTTACCTACGTTTTTTCAGGCAGTAATAGACATTTATTGAGTCAAATGTTTCATAGTAAGAGTCGACCGCTGTACCATCTTTGTGATTTATTACGCCTTGATCGTATTGAATCAACGATCTATGCAGATATTTTGGTAAGCAGAGTAAAAAAACGTTGGAAATCGGCGGTAGATAAACAGGTTATATCTGAAATACTGTCCTTAACAAAATGTCATGCGTATTATGTGAACGCCTTGTGTCGTTCACTATGGAAGGAAACAAAGAAACCTACGCGACTCAGCGTACAAAAAACTTGGCTTGATTATATCGAGATGCAAAAACCTTGGATAACAGATGATCTATCACGACTTAGCGCGAATCAAAGAAACATTTTAGCAGCGATTGCATACAGCGAAGTTTCTGAGCCTTATTCTCAGGAATTTACTGAAAAAGTAAAAATTTCCGCCTCCAGTATTAAAAAATCTTTAGGTGTATTACTGCGAGATGATCATGTATATCAAGATCAAACAGGATTTTATCGCGTACTGGATCCAGCGCTGGAAACGTATTTACATGCGATATGTCATTTTGATTTTTTGGAGTATGATTAAGTCTAACGATGGCAGGCAGGTATTAATCTAATTAAAATAACAAGGTAATTTTATGAACGATCCTTACATCAACATTGTAACGAATAATCCACCCAACCAAACTTTAAAAATTGATATAGAAATGCGTCTTTGTGAACATCCTGATGTGCTGTCTTTTAAAAATGAGAAATTATTTGGACTAAATGTAATTATAAAAGAACCCTCTAGGCAAAAGCGTAAGAGATTTTTTTTCATCTGCGATATAAGTAACAGTATGAAGGTACGCGCAGTTAACTATGGCGAGTGCAATAAGAGAGGTTTTTATTATAGTCAAAGAAAGAAAATTTCCGCAATGAAAAAGGGTGTTAGCGTACTCGTTGATGATATAGTAGGGATCCATGATACTGTAACCCTCGTTGAATTTGATCATGAAGCCAGAATAGTTTACGACAATTTAGAAAAAGGTTCTCATCTTCAGAAAATAAAAGACGGAATACAGGCGATGAAAGTGGGGGGGGGAACACGAATTGACATCGCTTTGCTAGCAACGATGCAATCCAGCGCATATCAAGAGGAAGATGATTTGAGCAATATGGTATTCATATTGTGTACTGATGGACGTAATGATGATATTGCAAGAAAAGATGATGATACTAAAAAACTTATTTTAAGTTCTTCTGAAGTTTTTAAAATACTACAAGGCAATAAATTAGGAAATTTTCGTTTTTATTGTATGGGAATTGGAATAGGGTATGATGGCAAGTATCTGAGTGAATTTGTTCGAAAAACTCATACGCCTATTACGCATGTAATTCATCAAGACGATTTCATGATGATAGTAAGGAGAGGAGTTTTTGAAAGCATGCTTATTAGTACAACAATCGAACTTATTGATCAGAAACAACGACATAGCTTACTTGCCGATTACTTAGGTACTCAATTAGAAAATAATGTTGTATTATATGATTTGCCGAGTGATTGTTTAGCGCGATTAATGAATCTAGATACGATAAAAGTAGTGTTTAATTATGTTCAGACGACTTTTATACAGATACAGAAATCAGTTTTTGATCAGAGACTTATTTTGAGTAATATGAGAGGTAAAAAAACAAAGATACTTCTTAATGATACGCTCACTGATATTGAGAAAATTATTAAACTTAGAACATTATTTTTAGACCTGCCTTATACCACTATCACTGAGACAGATCACCTAGGTCGCGAAAATTGCTGTAACAAGGATGAGATATATAATAAAGAACGTTTAGAGTTACTCCAAGATATATATGCTTTATCACGTAAGATTCCAGGAGCGCAATTAAAAATTACATCGGGATCTACTTTTAGAAGTCTGGGTGTCTTTTTAAAATCTTGTAATTTAAACGTAGAACATACAGAACCTGTCGTTTTATCTGAGAACAGTTTTGATAAACTTCTTTCGTGCAATGAAAAAAATGGTAACGTGATAGTAAGGACACTCAACGAGGAGGCAATGATTAAGTATCAAAAAGAAATAAAATCAGTAGAATTTCGTTTTATTCCGGATCCATCTTCAGAAAATGATTCAGGTTATTTGATTGTTCAAGCTATAAGTAGCTGTATCAAAGTTGAACTGCAAGCTTGTTCAGTACAAGTACCAGAAAATAAAAATCTAGCTGCTTCTTTTTTTAATGAAGAAGTTAAGACAGAACAATTACAAACTTCCTTAAATTATATTGTGTAAAGAAATGAAATGAACAAATTTACGTATAAAAACAAAAAGGATCAGTTGGATG
>JABDAQ010000046.1 GCA_013289115.1 Gammaproteobacteria bacterium | reverse complement strand
AATTGATTCATCAATTGAATGCGCATCTTCATAACCACGCTACGTGCTAAGCGGCTCAAACAGTAATTTGATAAAAAATTAGAAAAACCACGCGCTACAAACGCGAGACAAAGAACCAAAGGCAAATAATGAATGAATCGTATATCTTTATTAATAAAACCTTTATTAATTAAAGGTTTCAAAAACCAAACCAAACCCGCATCGGCACAGGATAGAGAAACCGTACCTAAAATACCCAACAATAACCACAGATAATATTCGTGAATATAACGTAGCAAACGTGTGTAAATGGAAAGACCGCTGCTTCGTATTTTACTCATAAGGTAGGTTGTTATTGGACCGTTCCACCGACTGTTAAAGCATCGACCTTAAGCGTAGGCTGTCCGACTGAAACTGAAACCTGTTGTCCCTCTTTACCACACACACCCATACCCGAATCAAACTTTAAATCATTACCTAACATAGAAACACGCATTAATACCTCGGGTCCATGACCTATCAAGGTTGCGCCTTTCACACGCTGTTTTAATTTCCCGTCTATGATCAGATACGCTTCACAGGCTGAAAAGACAAATTTCCCAGAAGTAATATCAACTTGCCCCCCCGAAAAATTAACGGCATACAAACCGCGAGGCACTGAAGCGATGATTTCTGCAGGATCATAATTCCCTGCGTGTATATAGGTATTCGTCATGCGAGGAATAGATGGATACGCATACGATTCGCAGCGTCCATTCCCCGTAGAATGCGCCGCCATCAGACGCGCATTCAACTTATCGTATAAATAAGACTTCAAAATTCCTTTTTCGATCAAAACAGTACGCTGCGTTGCTGTACCTTCATCGTCTACATTCAATGAACCACAACATCCTGGCAAACTGCCGTCATCGATCACAGTACAAGCAGATGAGGCAACACGTTCACCGATACGTCCCGTAAAAGCTGAACTCCCTTTGCGATTAAAATCTGCTTCCAAACCATGACCCACTGCTTCGTGTAACAATACGCCGGGCCAACCTGGACCTAACACGACCGGCATACTACCAGCCGGTGAAGGTTCCGCTGCAAGATTATCGACTGCCTGTAATACCGCCTCTTTAGCCCAACCCCTTGCACGATCTTCTTGCAAGAAATAATCATAATTTGTATGCGCACCGCCACCCGAATAGCCTTGCTCGCGTCGACCCTGTTGATCTTGAACAATCACACTGATGCTTAAACGCACTAAAGGGCGAATATCGGCAATCATCGAACCATCACCGGATAAAATCAGAACAATGTCGTGCGTACCACTCAATTGGATACGTAATTGTGTGATATTTGTATGGAGAGAACGAATATAGGTTTCTAAGCTGCGCAATAAATCTAATTTTTTAGTAATAGGTAAGCCACTGATCGGATCCTCGCGCGAATACAATTGATGCGATACCGACATTTTATTCCAAGCATTCACTGGATTTTTGTTTGTACTGCCGTAACGTGCAATGCTACTGGCCGCTTCCGCTGCAGATTCAACAGCCGGTAGAATTAAATCATCTGAATAAGCAAAACCGATCGTTTCACCGCTAACAACGCGGACACCTACGCCTGCATCACGGGTAAATCCAATATTTTTAATAATACTGGCATGCCCATCCAAGGCTTCCAAGCGCCAGCATTCAGAACAGCTTGCTTGAAAATAAAATTCAATGTCATCGATGCTGGGACGCAGCAAACGATCGCGTAATGCATTCAAAGCCTGTTCAGTTAAACCGCTCGGATCAAATAAAGATTGTTTCGCTAAATTAAGTGTTTTATCTGACATGTACGCATCCTAACCCAGAGAAAACGCAGATGCAATCGCCTGATCCGGTGTTCGATTCCAACCTACTAAATACCATTGATCGTTTTGGTAATTGAAATGACATACATTACCTGTTGCAACTTTAAAATTTTTTAAATTATGTAGTGCATTGGGAAGCAAATCTAAAAAATAACGCAAACGACCATGACTCGTAATAAGCACAACGATCGCATCTGATGGATACTTATGAAGTATCTCTTGCGCAAACGAAGAAACTTGTCTTCGTATTTCAGTCTCTGAATCTGCCCAAGCACAACCTTGTGGCCATTGACGATCGTGCTCCCACGCATCAAAGAGCGCATCACCCCAACGCTGACGAATTTCCTCTGTCGTTAAACCCGCCCACAATCCGTAATCTAATTCATTGAGACGCGGATCGATCTGCAATGAAATGTTAAGCGTTCTAAGCAACGGCTGCGCATAATCACGTGTTCTACGTAGTGATCCCGAATACACTGCATGAATTCGGGATCGCACAGAACACAAAGCCTGTGCAAACCTTTCCGCTTGTTCTACGCCAGAGGCAACTAAAGGCAGATCTTCTCGCACACCGATCCAATAAACTCGATCGTCAGACGCAAAGGTATTACCATGGCGAGCTAAAATTAAGTGCATGCTTACCTTCCTGCGTTGCACTTTGAATATTTACATTTTGAGAATTATTGAAAAAACCCTCATCATATCTACTCACCGCACAATCAGATACATTTATATACCTATTTAACCTGCCACATAAATTATCAAGCTGTACAACAAAATACTCGCTTAATATTGGATCTGCCTCTGTTAACTTATTAAATGACTGCACACATACAAATAAATACTTTTGTGCAAACTGAGCAAATTTATCTAGGCTCTTTTTTTGTCCTTCAGCAAAATTTATTAATGTATCAGTAATCATACAAACAGCGTATGCGTGTCGATCTAAATCAGTCTTTGGTTTTTCATCTAGATTCAACACCTCAACATCTTTTAATCGAGATTCACACACAGTAGAAACAACTAACACATTTGCTGCATTGGTTATAAAATTATCGATGCATTCCTTAAGTAAAGTTGCTTTATCACGGTTGAGAAAAGTTAACATGGTTTGTTCACTACACTGTATTCCATGCTGTTTTGCAGCTTTGATAACCTGAGTCACTACATTGTCTCGAGCTTCATATTTTTTTTCTTCGTTATTATCTTGAGCGTTCTCCTTTCTTTCGGCATTTAAAGAATAAAGGCTTGTTGAAATAATCGCATCGCGCACAGCTTGCTGTTTCCGATGGTATTGATCATCTACCTTCCTAGACAGAGTTTCAATCATACATTCGACACATTGAGTGGCTTGTTGGAAATTTTCTTCAAAAAGATTCGTAAGTTTCGCAGAGTCATCATGCCTCTTAAGTAAATCAAAATAGACTTTCGACATATTAAGTAAAAATTTAAACTGATTAATCTTAAATCTTTCACCGCTAAATTCATTAAAAAAAATTCCTTTTTTTATTTCGTTAGGGTTATTATTATAAGAAAAATTGATGTAATTTAATTCCGTATCATTTTCCAGATTAGGCAGCTGCAATAATATGCCGAATAAAGTTTGCGGACTTACGCAACACGCTATAGCGTACTGTAGAATCGTAAAATTATATATTTTCGTGTTCAACGCATATGTTCTATAGCGAAGATCACGATAAACACTGAAGTCTTCTTTCAAAAATCCTTTAATAAAATCTCGATATTTTTCTTCTTGCTTTATACAAGCGCAAAGCACTAAAAACTTATTTTCTGGAGACAATTCAAAAATATTAGAAAAATAACGTTTAATTCCATCCTGATTTACTCCTTTCCTGTCAGATTCAAGCATCGCAATGATGTCTTTAGTAAGAGAATCAGCGTTGCTATCATTAAGTATTTTAGGCATTTAAGTACCTTTTTTAATTATTTTTGATCAATATGCCAGCGTTCAGAACGCAATAAATTTTAATGAGTCATTGATGATCATCAACATGAGCCATTTACTCTTGGCACAACACGCAGCGCATCTGTGTTTACTATTTCTTTTGCTGCTTCTTTGAAAAAAGCAGATTGCTGCATCAGGTTCTCAAGCTTATTATCTGGATCTTTATGTTTATTTAGATAATCAATTGTAGTTTGGTACATCTTGGCAATTTTTTTAAGATAATACTTATCTATTTCATTTCCTTTTAGATCTTCACATGCACCTAAATTTAGCTGCATAGAATTGACAAAATCACGTAGAGCCACGTGCTTTTCTAAACGCTCACTCTCAATAGAACTATTTCCGTGCTTATCTTTTAAAAAATGTATCGCGCCATAAAAAAATTTGTAAACAGCCAAGACAAGCAGGTTTGTTTGCTCTTTAAGCTCTTTAAGTTTTACCTGGGAGGTACTTTCTGCTGAACAATTCGCCCTTTGTTCTTCGACTATGTCCACACGCTTACTAACATTTATCTCGCCTATATTCTTGGCTAAAATTTCCATCAAAGCTGAAATATACTTACTTGATTCTTTAAAATTTTCTTTCAAAAGATTTTGATATTCTCCAGCCCACTTAAAGTTACTCTCAGGATCTTGAGCGTTTCTAGGTAACGTAAGATAAAGTTCTGCCATGTCACATAAAACACTCACTCTTCTAAAACGATCACGAAAAACATTTTGAAAATCTACTGATTGGCTAGATTCATCATTAAAAACTGTGGTTTTTCCCCATTCTGCCGCATATAGCTCACTATTACTTGGCAGTTCTAATCGCATCCTAAGAAAAACATGCAGTTCTACATCACATATCGCGGCATACTGTAGCGCGCTTACTCTATAATGTGTCCACATTGATTCGCTTCTTAAACCTGTTACACTAAGTGAACGATCAAATGAATTAATAGAATCAATTTTAAATTCATAACAAAGTTCACGATAATTACAAAGATTTTCTTTGGACATCCATTCTGCAACAAAGCTTCTACGTTTTTCTCCTGTTTGATTTAGAGCATTACACAGTATCAAAAACTTATCTTTTTTAGAAAGTAGGCCCTTCTCACAAGCATAAAGATAGAGAGATAACGCTTTTGCATTGAAGAATGGATCAGTAGACTTGAGAGTGTTAATAATCCCTTGAGCCTCAATGCTAGCTTGATCATCCCTGCAAACAACACTTGTAGAATTAAGGGGCATTTTAGAATCCTCTTATTATTAGTTAGTTTACTCTTAAAGTTAGGAGTCAACCGGTAAGCCGGGTTCTGTCGTGGACAATCATTCATCTGGGATTTACGTCACCGTAAACCTCAAGCGACCTACCCGAATCTCATGCGGGCCACACTTAATTAGATTCCTATTTGGTCTTGCTCCGAGTGGGGTTTACCCTGCCATTGCTGTTACCAGCAACGCGGTACGCTTTTACCGAACCTTTTCACCCTTACCTCTCCATTTTTCAATTGAGAGGCGGTTTATTTTCTGTGGCACTTTCCGTAAACTCACGCTCCCCAGGCGTTACCTGGCACTCTGCCCTATGGAGCCCGGACTTTCCTCCATAACTATTACATTACAGCGACTGCCTGGCCAACTCCTGTGACTCATAGTACTCGATTGAAATTTATTTTCAATCGACATTTTTAACACAATGTTATCTTTACAGTAAAACCAGCCTTTATTGCATTCTCTATTTTCTGATTTGTTGCTGGATCGAAAAAATTGAGACCGTTATTTGCATGTTTACTGGATGAAGTCGCTTGAGACGATAAAACTTCATCTGAAGAAGTACTCGTGTTTTTTACAGTTTTTCCAAGCTCAGTTTTAAATGACTCTAGCTTTTCGATATATGTAGCACACTGTCTTTGATCATACTTGAATTGCTGATATCTTATATGCTCATCGTCTTGTATCTCACAAATTTCCTTAACCATAGATACATATTTATAGAAAAAAAAGGTAACAGCTGACGCTGCAGTGATTACTCCTAACGTTAACACTGCGGCAACCAAAGCAACTGGCGCAGCACCCGAACTGAAACATAGAACTGAAGCTCCAATTAAGAGACCAACAACAACACTTGATGAAGCAAGATAAGCTAAGACATTAATAACATCATTTAAAAATCCGTAACGAACGATAGAAAATAAAGATAAAGGCTCTTTAGATTGTAAAAAATGACACTGTAGATCGCTCAACAAATACTTTACTTCGTTCGTATCCATCTTGCTCAATATGTAAGAACGATGATCGTGTAATTGTTTTAAACCGTTTACTTCTAATTGATACAACTCAATCAAGTTGAGTACATCCTGGTTGATTCGAAGCTTTCTAACATCTATTAAAACCCTAGAGTCGTTCGGACTAGAAAATGGAGCGAGTGTTCTTCCATCTTCTTGCGATGCTGCGTCTGTGTTTGATTTAAACCACGTTAATAATTCAAAACAATCATGAGTCATGCCATCATCACCAAAAGAAATTGGAAACTCAAAAATATTGAGTGATACAGGGCTAGTGAAGCTTTCTTTTATAGCTGTTTTCAATTTATCTTTTAATAATTCACTTTGACAAGAAGAAGAATACGCTTTAAAAAAATTTTCTAATGCGAAATTACGTTGATATTGTTTCTCTTCTACTTGTTTTTGCATTTCTGTCAACGCATCCCAATCCACCTCTTCATCCTTCTTCAGCGCAAGACAGTAAGTCCAGCCATGCTGATCCATAAATAAAAACGCAGGTTGTTTTTTAAATCCATGATCCTTCCAGCCTCGTTCAATAAGCTGACGTTGTTTTTGCACATAACATGCTGTTTCATTTAGCGCTTTTAAATCTTTTATCGATATGAGTTTAAAAGATATACGGAGTGATACTTCTGTCATACTATCTATCTTGATGAATTATTTTTGCATGTATTTGAGATCAACGATTCGTGATATTCTATCACCGTTTATTTGCGAGACAGAACAATAATATGATGTACTTACATAAAATATTAAATGGATTGTTTTCATTATGTATGATGCTGGCGGTATTGTACGCGCATGCGGATGATTTGCGCTCAGAAAACACAATAAACTTTCTTAGCATCTCGGACATTCATTTTGATCCTTTTTATAGTTGTAATACAGCCGCAGCTACGTGCTCCATCATCGAGACCTTACGTAAAGCACCCGCTTCTGACTGGCAAACTATTTTAACCAGCAATGCAAAACAAAATCAGTCGTATGGGAAAGATACAAGCTATTCTTTATTCGCTTCCTCTTTAGAAGAAATTAAAAAAGAATCTGCTTATTATCATGTGCGTTTTGCTTTAGTACTCGGCGATTTTCTAGCACATGATTTCAAACAACATTATCAGCAATACACGGGTGATACTTCCAGTGAAGGTCTGCATTCTTTTGTAGACAAAACGTTGCAATTCATGGTGTTATCGTTAAAACATAATCTACCTAACATCGACATTTATCCTGTCGTCGGAAATAATGACGGATACAGCGAACATTATGTTTCTGAACCCCTGTTTTATAAAAATTCTGGGCCGATATTCGCGCAGTTAATTCACGATAAAATAAAACAGACAGATATGGTCGACCAATTTTCAAAGAATGGTTACTATGCCTTAACTATACCGACACAACCTGCTATCCGTTTAATAGTTCTCAATACAACGTTATTTTCGCAACAAGCAACGGGCACAGACGCGGCAGGTCAAGAAGAATTAAGCTGGTTACACAAAGAAGTCTCTTTGCTCGCTCAGCGAAATCAAAAAGCATTGCTCGCTTTGCATATTCCTGTCGGCCCTGATATTTATGACACAATCAAACAGGGTAAAACAGTTACATTCTGGCGTACTGAAGCAACGAAGAATTTTCTAACTGAGATGAATCAATACAGTGATCATATTATTGCAATCCTACCAGGTCACGTACATGTTGATTGGTTTCAAATCATTCACACGACAGCTAATAAATCAATTATTGTAACAGCGACACCTTCTATTAGTCCTGTAATTGGCAATAATCCAGGTTTTAAAATCTACCGTTACGCACAACGATCAGAAAAAATTAAAGATTACATTACTTATTATTATCCGCTTGCACAACAACAGCCTTGGGCGATTGAATATGATTTTAAAAAAATCTACCAACCAGATTGTCAGGAATGCGATTTGTTAAACGGTATACAGAATATTCAAGCATCAGGTTCTCTCGCAGAACATTACAAGAAATTTTATGCATTAGGTCGCGATGTTCAACCGATTACTAAAAATAATCAATGGTTACCTTATTATTAC
>JABDAQ010000045.1 GCA_013289115.1 Gammaproteobacteria bacterium | reverse complement strand
TCAGGGAAGCGTACTTGTACTGCCCGATAAGCCGATTGTGTAAATAAAGCGATTATCGGACGCTTCTTACTATCTAATTGCCACAGAACAAATTGCAATGCAGTTGCAGACAAAGCCACACAACCGGTGGTGCCTTGTTTCGAGTTACGCCAACTATGTAAAAAAACGCAAGAACCTGCGCCCGGTATTGGTTTTTGTACGTTATATTGAAGCACTGCACCAAGACGATATTGTGGCACAGAGCGCATATGCTCTGCTGAATGCCAATCCGGTTGATCAATCGCATTACTATTGATCAACTTATTATAATAATGAGACTGAGGATCATCTACACATACGCTATCAACTGTCAATCGATAATAAGGGAAATAAGCACTATCGCGTTGTGCAAATCCAAATATAGGGCCTAACGCAAAAATACCCATGGGGGTGCGCCCATCTCCTTCTCGCTTGCCTATTGTCGAAAGCATTCCATTTTTACCCACAACAACCGGAAAAATAGAACCCTCTCGTTTCCAAACTGATCGTAAATCAGCACGTTGATAAAGATATAATAATCCAGTCACAGCAGACTCATTTTGTGTTATTACTAACAATAATTGCTGGCTATTGTCGAGTTGTTTAATCGAAGAAGGAAGTTGATCGGCATAACTAAATAAAGACATATTTAATAATAAATAGCAAAGCCAAAACTTATTATTCATGTATTATCCAGAGGGTTTAATTTCTTTTTTTGTGCTGATGCATGTCGTTCACGCAAAGTAACATCAATGTATTTATCCGTAATTGCACTCGAGGCATGGCCCGCATCATCACGTACGTGCTCACGGGGTCTATGTTTAATATCATCTGAAATACCGGTATGGCGCAGCCAATGCACACTAGCGACCTTCAAAGCATCCGCTTCGTCTTGTAATTGATCTAAATACATCAAAGCAAGCGCTTGATCAAAGCAAGCTTGAACGATCGTACGAATATAACGCGTACTAGTAATCGGCGATACGGAATGTGTATGCATAATCAAAGGTGTTGTTTCACCCGGTGTAGGAAGACCCGTTAGATTTAAACTTGCACGATAACGCTTTAAAGCAGCTAGCATGTCATCACTCACACTGATCATGCGTTCTTTATTACCCTTACCGACCGTAAGAAACCACCAATGTCTATCGCGATCACGTATAAAATGTCCCATCTGTGGCTGCCAACGTTGCGATGCTGCCAGTTCAGAAATGCGCAGATACATGCCGTATAAAGCCTTCATAATAAATAAAGTTCGCTCATGTTCTTTGGGATTTTGCTGCGCCATTTTCTCGGCCGCATCTAAAACATAAGACCACTGCAATTCTGTCAAACGACGAATGATTGGTTTCGTTTGTTGTCTGCGAATAAATTTACTTTTTTGCCGAATCTGCACAACAGGATTGGCTTCTAAATAATCTTCTTGAATTAAATAATTAAAAAAGCTGCCGCAAATTGCAAATAAAGCATGTAATGATTTTTGCTGGAGTACATAGTGTTTAGGATCAGGGCGTTGGCCATTACGATGCGCCAATTTAGTTACGTTCACAACAAACGGACGCCATTGCTCATGAGGCACGCGCTGCCCTTGCTGCATTTTGTAACGTGCTACCGTCTTAATTCCTATCCACTTATCCGGTGGATGCTGACAAAATTCTACAAACTGCTCAAAATCATGACGACGCAGCGCTTTCACTGGTTTTTCTACAACCCACCATGACCATTGTAATAAACGTTCTACTTCACGACGATAGGCGTTAAAAGTTGGTTCACTCCCTCGATAGCTGCATAAAAATTGCAATGCATGTTGATATTCGATTAAAAGATAAGGCGTATCAGCGCTTCTTTTTTGCAACCACGCCGGTACAATCTTAGCTAACGTAGGTTGCAAAGAATCAAATAAAGGCGTGGGTGATTGAGAAATCATGTTTTAGCGAGCAAACTGAGCCCGATACTCCGCCTGATCACGACAAGATTCACAACCCACGACTAGTTGATGTTTTAATCCGGGTCTCTCAAAAAATTTAGAAGGTAAATAAGCAGCAGGAGAATTTTCTACTCCCTGTTCTTCATCAAGGTAAGTAGGTGCCACTCGTGTATCAACAGGTTTTGCTTCAAGTGGTAATTTATAAAATGACCCTACAATGCACTGATTAGAATCATTGTAACAAGACATAACCTCAGCTGCTTCTAACTTTTGTTTAAGTTCAGCAAGTTGGATTGGAGTACAGTATTGACCCGCTTCATCCTGATATATCGCATTAACGTCTGTCCCAGGAGATCGAAGTAAATACTCTTGAATATAGCGCCTACTAAATGCAATAGAAAGATGTAATGGTGTAGCATTACAACTATCTCTCGCATTAAGATCAGCACCACAAAGAACTAAAGTACAAAAAACCTGAGCAAACCCAACTCTAACAGTAGCTTGATGGAGTAATGTTGTATAACAAGGCACACCATACATAGAAAAATAAAAAGTTTGATTGAGAGTTAAAACATTTTGTCCGCGAATCCAACCTATTAAAGAACCAATAAGATCATACTGATCCCAAGCAATTATACCTAATGCTTCATCGAAATTTTGAATGGGCATAATACCTCCTAATCGTAATTGATGTGTTTACTCATCATCATTCATATTCACATATACCGCTTGCACATCGTCCAAATCCTCAAGCACATCTATTAAACGCTCAATTGAATTGCGTTCTTCTACTGTCAAGCTGATCTTAGTTTGAGCGATCCAAGTTAATTCAGCGTCTGCAATGGTAAGGTTTAATTGACTCAAAACTGTCCTCACTTCTGCCAATAACGACGGCTCTGTCAGAACATCCATGCTACCATCATCGTGCGCGAGAACATCATCCGCACCTGCTACAACCGCCTGATCAAATACAAGCGGCTCATCCGCACCAGGCGCAAGTGTAATACACCCTTTTTGCATAAATAAATACGCCACTGAACCCGTACTACCTAAACTACCCCCTGCTTTAGAAAAAGCATGACGGATTTCTGCAACCGTACGATTACGATTATCAGTTAAAGCCTCAATTAAAACAGCAATGCCGTGAGGACCGTATCCTTCATAACGAATTTCTTCTAAAGAATCGGTATCATGCGCAACAAACGAGCGCTTAATCGCACGCTCAATCGCCTCTTTTGTTACGCAGGCGCTCAAGGCTTTATCAATTGCTAAACGTAAACGCGGATTAGTCTCGGGGATGGGTGAACCTCGAGCAGCCACGGTAATTGCTCGAATTAATTTGGTAAATAATTTTCCACGTTTAGCATCTTGCGCATTTTTACGATGCTGAATATTTGCCCATTTACTATGACCGGCCATATTAATCGATTGTTTTATCTATACCAATACCTAGTTCTCTTAATTGCGCTTGACTCACGCTACTCGGCGCACCGGTTAAAGGACAGCTCGCTGTTTGTGTTTTTGGAAACGCGATTACATCACGAATAGAATTAGTTTGAGTCATTAACATGATCAAACGATCTAAACCCAAGGCAATTCCACCATGAGGCGGACAACCTAATGTAAGACCATCCAATAAAAATCCAAATTTTTCTTTCGCTTGCTGTGCATCGATCTCAAGCAAATCAAACACCGCCGATTGCATAGTAGCATTATGAATACGAATTGATCCGCCTCCTAATTCAACGCCATTGAGTACAATATCATAAGCGCGCGACAAGCATTCGTGCGTGTTATGTCTCAATTCTTCAGGCTGATCAACGTTAGGTGCAGTAAAAGGATGATGTAAAGCTTGCCAACGATTTTCTTTTTCATCAAATTCTAATAAAGGAAAATCAATCACCCACAAAGGCTGCCAGGTATCGCTGCATAAATGCCTGTCTTTCCCTAATTGTAAACGCAAGGCTCCAAATATTTCAGCAACACGCTTTTTTTTATCCGCTACAAAAAAAATCAGATCGCCTGTATTCGCCTTTATTCTATCGAGTATTGCAAACACAACAGACTCAGGTAAAAATTTCAAAATAGGCGACTGTAACCCAACCAAGCCAGCGCTACGATCTATGACTTTAATATAAGCCAATCCATTGCCCTTTAAATTTTTGACAAACTCAGTGTAACCATCAATTTCTTTACGACTTAAATCTGCAGCACCGGGCAAACATAAAGCAGCAACACGTGACTGTGGATCCAAAGCACGCTCTGAAAAAACTTTAAATTCTACCTCGTGCAGCAAATCATCCATATCAACAAGTTCCAAAGGATTGCGCAAATCAGGTTTATCACTACCGTAGCGCAGCATTGCATCATGGTAACTCAGGCGCGGAAAGGGATCCGGTAAATCAACTTCTAAGATTAACTTGAATAGATCTCGAAGCAAATTTTCTACCAAAATCATTACATCATTTTCATCTATAAAAGAGATTTCAATATCAAGTTGCGTAAATTCTGGTTGACGATCAGCGCGTAAATCCTCATCTCGAAAACAACGCACAATCTGATAGTAACGATCAAAGCCAGACATCATAAAAAGTTGTTTAAATAATTGAGGCGATTGTGGTAAAGCATAATAAGATCCGCGATGCATACGACTCGGCACTAAATAATCGCGCGCTCCCTCGGGCGTCGCCTTCGTTAACATCGGCGTTTCAATATCTAAAAAACCTTGGTGATCTAAAAATTGTCGTATGAACCGTACAACCCGAGCACGTATGCGAAAACGTTGCTGCATATTTAATTTGCGCAATTCTAAATAACGGTAACGTAAAGTCACCTCTTCACTCACATAAGCATATTCATTAATTGGAAATGGTAAAAGCGATGCAGTATTTAAAATTAAACAATCTTGCACCTGAACTTCAATGGCTCCACTTGCTAATTGCTTATTTTCAGTTGCATTCGGACGAATTCGTACTTGCCCTAGAATTTGAAGCACATATTCATTACGCAACTGCTCAGCCAATTGTTTTATTTTTGAATCGATAACAAGTTGTACTAAGCCGGTACGATCACGCAAATCGATGAAGACAATGCCTCCATGATCACGTCTATGATGTACCCAACCGCACAGCGTCACGATTTGATCTTTATTCTTCTCAGTAAGATTGCCACAATAATGAGTTCTTTGCATGATCAGTTGTGTTGACAGTATTAACTAAAATGGGCCGTGAAGGATTTGAACCTTCGACCAACGGATTAAAAGTCCGCTGCTCTACCAACTGAGCTAACGGCCCTAAGGCGAAGTAATGATACTGATTTGTAGCAAAATGGCAAGCGTGCATCATCATACATCAATGAATATAAATAGGGCGACGGAGCATACTATTTCCATGGGTATCTATAGCTTCTTAGATTTAATACAGCCTACTCGAGCAGCGCTATGTAATGGTGTTACATCATGTTCGTTCTTTACTTTAATATTCGCTCCGTTTTGTATTAAATATTCAGCTACTGTAAAACGGACGTCTCCTGCAGAAAAATGCAGTGTAAAATGCAACGGTGTAGCAGCAGCGTCCGTTTTAGCATTAACATCAGCACCACTTTTAAGCAGCAAAATGACTAAATCGAGACATCCAATTTTTGCAGCAAAGTGTAACGGCGTCCACCCTATTTTTGTTTTCGCATGAACATCAGCATTTGCATTTAATAGCAATGTAACTAGATCAATATCACTCTTTTCTACGGCACAGTGCAAAGGTGTTTCGTTCCTATCTGTTCTTGCTAAATTAACATCAGCATTTGCGCGTATTAAACACTCAACTGCTTTAATATGACCATTTTGTACTGCTATATATACAGGTGTTGCACCTATGTTTGTTGTTGCATTAACATGAACTTTAGTGTTTGCTGTTAAGTATTCTATTATCTCCACGTTGCCGTTCTCTGCAGCATAGTGTAGCGCGTTGCAACCCTCTTGGGTTGATGCATTAGCAGAAGCACCGAGCTTCAATAGCAAAGTGACTAAATAAAAACAGTTTGCATGTACAGCAAAACACAAAATGGTTGTGGCATTTTGTGTTACTGCATGAATATCCGCTTTTTTTCTATTATTAAATATTCAGCCAGAGCATCATGACCGTAAAATGCAGCGAAATGCAGCTAAATGCATAAGTGTAAAATCATCGTATGGTAGTTTTACGTGAATATCAGCTCCGTTTTGTATTAAATTCTGGACGTTTTCAACCTGACTCCTTTCCACAGCTAATTGAAGTGCTGTACAGCCTCTATTATTTTTCGCATTAATATTCTTCTTGTTAATTGATAATACAAACTGAATATCTTTAAACAAACCACATCCTGCAATGAGATGAAGGTAACTGTTATTATCACTATCTAATAATTTTGTTTTTTCATAAGAAATCTTATGTATTTTCTTGAACTTAGGATCTTCTTGCCAAGATTGAATGATATCACTCAATGTCTCTCGATTGGATTCCATTGCATAAATCTTTGTATTAAAAATAACCGCATCTGCATCCTTATTTGCTAAAAAAGAAATCATTACTTTTTTCGCTATTTCTCCAGAATTTCTAATATCTACGAAATGTGTCGGCAATTGTTCTGCGTCGACAAACAGCCATTGTTTGTTATTCGAATCACATCCAACCATAATAGCGTGATGCACACTTGATAAAATAAATACTATGAGTGGGGGGGGGGGTGAAGATATCTTATCAATATTTTGATGCAAACTATCAAAATAAATCATTAAATCATCTTCTTCATAGACACCACAAAATTGACCCAGCCGAACAAGACCACCTTGCTTTTCCAGTTGCTCGGAAAGTACTAAAGAGGTTGCTTGTAAACCATCTTGGTGTTTCAGTAGCATGTCTTGGCTAAATAACTCAGGGTGCTCAGAAACATCGTGACACAAACCAATCGTTTCTAATAAAACACGTATATCTATGAAATCAGAGGTTATTTCTGTTTTATTTCGAGGCTTCATTTTTTTAGAAAGCTCCTCACTTGAAGTGCGATACACGCACTCTAACAGTTGATCAAACCTTGTAATGCAATCTGAAAGAGCATAAAGCATTGCTGTATAAGCAACACCATTGCATAAACCTTCTTTTTCAGTGGTGTAGTCCAGTTCCTCTATGCGCTGAATAAGCCAGCCTTGTCCTGTCGGTAAAGGTAGTAAAATCGGTGGCATGTTATTGATTACTCACTGATTATTTAATTTTAAATATCAACACGAAATCAATTTCAGCGATATCTATCTCTGTGTACTAGGGTTTGCTATCAATTTAACACATCAGTATAATGGTTGACGATAAACTCAATATTATTAATCGTATGCCAACACCACGCTATATGTTGTTGTAATATTCTATAAAAAATCAACTATCAACCTTTCTGTGTAGAAAAAGTTACCAACTTAGCAGAAAACGACTGCAATGCTGCAACTCCTGTCGCTTCAGCTTGCTGGCGCCAATCTTGCAAGGCTTCTAACAACTCGCGTTGACTTGTAGTCGTGCGGCCCCAAATGGCCTGCAATTTTAAACGATAGTGGTACACTAAACCTAATGAAAAATGTTTTGAAATCAGATCGGCAATTTTTTTCTTGCCGTCTTCATCCAATAAAAATTCAGATTGCGTTAACAAAACCTTAGCGCGTTTGAGTACTTGCTTACTGGTTGCGTTCGTTCTTCGCATCTCATCACGCAAGATAGGTAATAATACTTCCCGACTGTAACGTGCCATAACATGAAAACGATTCGTTACAATCGCTTTCACCGTTTCGATATCAACCTGCAATTTACCAGGTGTCTGTTCTAAAACAGGTGGCACGCGCTTCACTCTGGCTAGACCGAGCGCTTGCAACATACATATATAGCCCCATCCTAAATCAAACTCCCACCATTTAACTGAGAATTTGGCAGAACTAGCGAAAGTGTGGTGATTATTATGCATTTCCTCACCGCCAATTAACCAACCAAGGGGAATAATATTACGCGAAGCGTCTGGGCATTCAAAATTTCTGTAGCCCCAATAATGTCCGATACCGTTAATAATGCCTGCTGCAAAAAATGGGATCCACATCATTTGTATAGCCCATATTGTAACCCCGGGTATCCCAAATAAAATTACGTTCAAAATAAATAAAGTAGAGACACCAAAAACACTGTACTTAGAATACAAGTGACGCTCGATCCAATCATCAGGTGTACCTTGACCGTAACGAAGTAATGTTTCTTTATTTTTAGCCTCAATACGATACAACTCTGCTCCCTCAAACAACACCTTTTTAATTCCTTTGATCTGTGGACTATGCGGATCATCCACTGTTTCACATTTAGCATGATGTTTACGATGAATAGAAACCCAGTCTTTAGTTTTCATACCTGTTGTCAACCATAACCAAAAACGAAAAAAATGACTAACAGCTGGATGCAAATCTAAAGCGCGATGCGTCTGAGAGCGATGCAAAAAAAACAGTAACAGAAATAATCGTGACATGCGTCATGAGCAATAATGCTAACACATCGCCCCAAAATGACAGATGTAATAAACCGTATAACATATTAAAATTACCCCATCCTAATTTTTGACATATTGAATCAATTTAGTGACACGTTTAACACCTGAGCAATGTTGTGCAATGGTAGCTGCTTTTTCTGCTTGCTGCTCA
>JABDAQ010000044.1:329-9274 GCA_013289115.1 Gammaproteobacteria bacterium | reverse complement strand
TTGCTATCAATAAAGCATTTTTGGCGTTTGATAGCGCATCTAAATGACGACGCCGTGCACTTATAACAGTTCCTGTATCTGTTTGATAACCCATGCAGCGCTTTAAATAGTCTCGTAATAGAGGAATTCCTGCAAGAGTTTTAGCAGAAAGTTTTAAAATATCGTAAAGATCATGATGGATGAGCGTCGCTTGCTCGCCACTGCAATCGATTTTATTGATGATCAGCGTTAAACGTTTATTAGATATTAAGCGTTTAAATAAAGAGGCGTTGAGTACTTCTTGTGGTAAAATAGGCGATAAACTATCAACAATCCATAAAACGCGATCAACCTGATCTATTTCAGCCAGGGCTCGTTTATTTCCTTCTTGTTCAATACGATCGAAGGTAGTGCGCAACCCAGCTGTATCTACGATATGTAAAGGTAATCCATCAATGTGGACACGTTCACGTATTAGATCGCGCGTTGTGCCTGGAATTTCTGTCACAATCGCGGTTTCCTGCCCACTCAATACATTTAATAAACTTGATTTGCCCGCGTTAGGTGCACCCGCGAGCATGATACGCATACCGTCTCGTAGTAACACGCCTGTTTGCGTGATAGTTTCTAATTCTTTCATCTGGATGAGTAAACTATGCAAGCGTTGTGCAATTTTTTTCTCCGTTAAAAAATCAATGGGCTCATCTGAAAAATCGATGGAAGCCTCAATCCACATACGTATTTCGATCAAGTGATTACTCAGCTGTAGGACTCGTTTAGAAAACTCACCCTGCATAGATTGTAAAGCAGCATAGGCAGCTTGTTTGGATCCGGCCGTAATTAAATCTGCAATCGCTTCTAGCTGTGTTAAATCTAATTTATTATTTAAAAAAGCACGTTCAGAAAATTCACCCGGGCGGGCGATGCGGGCACCTAATTGTATGATTCTACACAATACGCAATCGAGAATAACAGGTCCGCCATGACCTTGTAGCTCTAAAACAGTTTCGCCTGTAAATGAATGAGGTTGTGGAAAATACAAAGCTAAACCTTGATCTAAAACACGATTGTCCTCATCCAAAAATGAAGCATATTCGGCATAACGTGGTTTAGGAGTATGCCCAAGAATCTTTTGTGTAATCTGAGGCGTAGCTTCTCCAGAGACACGTACGATACCGATTGCACCAAAGCCTGGCGCTGTTGCGATTGAGGTAATCGTATCTGTCATAGCATTTTAATAAGAGCGCTTTTTCTTCAAAAATTTTGACTCAGTACGATGCATTATAAAGGCTTGTTGTGCTATCGATAAGGCATTATTTACAACCCAGTATAGAACGAGTCCGGATGGGAAATTTAAAAAAAGTGCAGTAAAAAAGATAGGCAAAAACTGCATAACTTTTGCTTGCATAGGATCTGGAGAAGGCGGATTTAATTTTTGTTGGATCAGCATGGTGATTCCCATTAAAATCGGTAAAAAATAATAGGGATCTTTGGTGGAAAGATCATGGATCCAAAATAGGAAGGGAGCTTGGCGTAATTCAACACTTTCAAGCAACATCCAATATAAACCTAAAAATACAGGAATCTGAACTAAAACAGGTAAGCAACCTCCCAATGGATTCACTTTTTCGGTACGATAAAGTTCCATAGTAGCTTGAGTTAATTTTTGTCTATCTTCTCCATAACGTTCCTTCAAAGCTTGCAATCTTGGTTGCAGATTCCGAATCTGTGCCATGGATCGATAACTACGCGCTGATAAATGATAAAAAGCTAATTTAATTAAGACGGTTACTAGTACGATAGACCATCCCCAATTACCAATAATCTTATAAATATGTTTAAGCAACCAAAACAGAGAGCTAGAAATAGGCCAGAAGATGCCGTAATCGATCGTTAAATTTAAATTAGGTGCAACTGCTTTTAAACGATCGAGCACTTCAGGACCTAAGTAAAGTTTCGATTGACCTACAATCGCTTCAGCGCCTGGCGGCACGCTTACCGTTTGCCATAACATGCCCAAAGTATAGATACCGTCTTGCGCGTGACTGTAGAGATGAAAAATTTGATCTGGTTTAGGAATCCAAGCAGTTACAAAATAATGTTGCAATAAAGCGATCCAGCCATGTTCTTGTTGTCCCTCTGGAAAGTCCTTTGTAGCCATTTTTTCAAAACTTATCTTTTGATACGCTTTCTTTTGAGTTGAAATAGCTCCGCCGACATAATAAGAATTCATCGTTAAAAAGCTGCTTGGATTTTCTGTTTTTCTACGTTGTAGCTGTGTATAAACCTGACCACTCCAAGGTATGTAGCCTTTATTATGCACTCGATATCGCATTTCAACTAAGTAATCATTACGTTTAAAAATAAATTGCTTGTGGATGGTAAGATTCTCTTTTCTCCATTCTAAATCTACGATCAATTGGTTGTTATCAGGTGTAAGCTGATAATAGGTTTGACTTGCATGGTATTTCGCTTGAGTCGTCTGAGTATCAGGACCATGATTGCTTAATAAGCCACTCTGAGCCACATAATAACGTTTTGTATTTAGATTGAGTAATTGAAAAGGCGTCTCTTGCTCTGTTGTTTGTGGGTACTGTAAAAGATCAGCCAAAATAAGATTACCACCCAGCGTATCAATAGCGATGTCCAAAACATCGGTTTTAACGTAAATAAATCTAGAGTTTGAACTTTGGTCATCTGGAATTGATCCGGTCGATATTGTTGTTTTATGAACAGGAAATAAGGGTTGAGTTAAACGATAGGCAGCGCTTGTTTGTACAGGTTCTGAACGTATCGGTTGAGAATATTGATGATCCCAAGCATTCCAAATCACCCAAGCTAATAATAATAAAACGCCTAGCAAAATAATTCGTGCTAATTCCATAGATTGAACTTTTTTATATAAGATTTTGGGACAGGATCATAACCACCGCTATGCCAAGGATGACAACGTAATAAACGTTTCATCGCTATATAACTACCTCGAAAAACACCGTATTGCTGTAGGGCTGTTTTTAAGTATTGTGAACAACTCGGATCAAAACGACAGTTTTTACCTAAAATGGGGCGGATAAAATTACGGTAGCAAGCAATAAGTAACATCAAAAATGAATGTATTAATCGATTAAGCGTAGCCATTGTTGCTTAAGCTCTTGTTGAAGTAATGAGTAATTAGCATGCGGATGTTTTGTACAGCAAATAACTATGTCAAAGCTTGATAAGCTCGACCGAATAAGCCTAAAGCTTTCACGTATCACTCGTTTAAACTGATTTCTCTCCACAGCACCGGGTATCACTTTCTTAGCAACAGATAAGCCTAGACGTGCACATTGGCACTTATTAGACCTGAAATAAACAACAAAAGCAGTGAATTTTACTTTGTCGCCTCCACGAAACACATAACGAAACTCAGAGGGTCGTCTTAGTCTCAAATGCTTGTTAAAATTATGTTTTTTATTTTTCACGCAAACGTGTTTAACTACACCGTTAAACGCCAACGTCCTTTAGCGCGCCGTCTTTTTAAAATATCACGCCCACCTTTTGTGGACATACGTGCTCTAAATCCATGTGTTCTTTTGCGTTTAATATTGCTGGGTTGATACGGTCTTTTCATATACATCGGTCATTGTATAAATAAGGAGGGGCTTATACTAGGCAAGCTTGATTAATTTGTCAATTCGTTATCGCGTTTAAAAACACTGAGGTAAATTCAACACGCGATGAACAATTACTATTATTAAAATTAAATTTAAAAAAGATTGTAGTAATAATAAGAGACGGCTTATTCTGTGAGTAACTATGATGAGCTTGTCTATTTACAGGCTATACCTATGGTTCAAAACCTGTGGATAAGCTGGGTATGATGTTGAGTAACGTAGTGGAAATTTGTAGGTAGTTTTATTATCTTAAATCTGTCCCCAACTTTATCAGATCTTATTCACAGGTTTTGAACTGCGAAGCAAGTTTAATCAGAGTTAGGTCTGCACACTCTTCAATAGGCAAAAGTGTCTGTTTAAAGCTGATACGGTGTCGTTCAATCTTTAGCTAATTTCATGGGAACACTGTGTGACTATTTTATCGACTTCAATTTGGCAAACTTGTTTACAACAATTACAAGAACAACTGTCTCCACAAGACTTTAATACCTGGATCCGTCCTTTACAGGTAGATCAAAATGAAGATCAGCTGATCTTATGGGCGCCTAATCAATTTGTATTGCATTGTGTGAGTGAGCGTTTTTTAGAACATATTCATCGTTTATTATCTCAGTGCAGTGATATTTCGATTGATGTTATGCTACGCGTAGGAAGTCGTATAGCAGAACGCAAAATAAATTCTTCCGATCTTATTGATTCTATGGTAATTAATGAAGCAATAACGCTTCCTAAAAAGCCTAAAACGTCAACATCACATCTGAATATTTATTTTACTTTTACTAATTTTGTTGAGGGTAAATCAAACCAACTTGCGCGTGCGGCTTCCGTGCAAGTTTCTGAAAATCCAGGGGGAGCTTATAATCCTTTGCTTATTTACGGGGGGGTTGGTCTCGGAAAAACGCATTTAATGCATGCTATCGGTAATCATATATTGAGTAAAAATTCTCAAGCGAAGGTTTTGTATTTACATTCAGAGCGCTTTGTTGCGCACATGGTTAAAGCGTTGCAAACAAATACAATTAATGAATTTAAGGGGGTCTATCGATCGTTGGATTTACTTTTAATTGATGATATTCAGTTCTTTGCAGGTAAAGATCGTTCTCAAGAGGAATTTTTTCATACTTTTAATACTTTATTGGAAGGACAACGTCAAATTGTTTTAACCTGTGATCGTTATCCTAAAGAAATCTCTGGTGTTGAAGAGCGCTTAAAATCTCGCTTAGGTTGGGGTTTAACGATTGCTATAGAGCCACCTGATTTAGAAACACGCGTTGCTATTCTCATCAGTAAGGCAGAGCAAATTAAGATTGGATTACCGCAAGAGGTCGCTTTTTTTATTGCTAAGCGAATTCATTCTAATGTACGTGAATTAGAAGGTGTATTAAAACGCGTAGTAGCTTATGCGCAATTTACTGGACGAGCCATTACGCTTGAATTGGTTCGAGAAGCCATTAAAGATGTGTTAGCATTGCAGGATAAGTTAGTTACGATTGAAAATATTATAAAAACAGTCGCTGAATATTATAAAATCAAGGTTTCTGATTTAACGTCTAAGCGTCGCACTTCTTCTCTAGCACGTGCACGTCAAATTGCCATGGCTTTAGCAAAAGAATTAACTAATCATAGTTTGCCAGAAATTGGTCGTGCTTTCGGGGGGCGTGATCATACAACTGTGTTGCATGCATTCCGTAGAATACAGGCTTTAAAGTCAAGCGATTCTTCGGTAGCTGAAGATTTTATTAATTTATTACGCATATTATCGAGTTAGTAGAGAAATTCATGAGATTTATAATTAATCGAGAAGCCTTGCTAAAACCTTTACAATTAATTTCAGGCGTTGTTGAACGACGCCAAACTATACCGATTCTATCTAACATTTTAATGAACTGTGATCAAGATCACTTAATTTTACTGGGTACGAATATTGATGTGGAATTATCCAGTTATATTAACTTAGAAAAGCCTTGTGATTCTGGCATGACTACTGCATCAGCGCGTAAATTAATAGATATTTGTCGTAGCTTACCTGAAGGAATAGATCTAGAATTTCAACAACAAAATCATCAATTAATTGTGCGTTCAGGGTTAAGTCGTTTTAATTTAGCCACTTTATCTGCTGTTGATTTTCCCATCAATGGAAAATTATCTGATGAGCAAACATTCTCAATTACACAAAAAAAATTCCATAAATTATTAGTCGGTACAAGTTTTGCAATGGCAGAACAAGATGTTCGTTATTATTTAAACGGCATGTTATTAGAACTTAAAAATGAGTCTTTTAAAAGCGTTGCTACAGACGGTCATCGCCTTGCATTGAGTACAGTTTTAACGCAAACACCGGGTGATATTAAAATTATTCTTCCCAGAAAAGCAGTATTTGAGTTATCTAAATTACTGAGTGATGGGGGAGATGATTGTATAATTTCTATCAATTCTAATAAAATTTCTATCAAAATAGATAATTATACACTGATTTCAAAACTAATAAGCGGGCAATTTCCTGATTACGGACGTGTCATTCCTAATCGCATGACCAAGGTTGTATATCTGGAACGTGATTTATTAAAGCAATCCTTAATCCGAGCAGCTATTTTAACGAATGATCGACATAAAAGTGTTCAGTTTAATCTCGAACAAAATTTATTATGCATTATTACTAATAATTCTGAGCAAGAGGAAGCAGAGGAACAAATAGAGGTAAATTATTCAGATGAACCTGTTAGTATTGTGTTTAATATTCAGTATTTAATCGATGTGATAAATAGTTTGGATTCTGGATTGGTCAAGATAAGTTTAACTGATTCTGATTCTAGTGTTCGTTTTGAAAATACAGAAACATATCCTGAACTCTCTGCCCTTTATGTCATTATGCCCATGCGTCTATAAAGATAAATATGTTCCACGTGAAACATATTTATCTCTAAGAGCGTTACAGTTTGATACAGAAGTGCCTTGTATCGTTTATGTTTTTATCTAAACAGAGTTGTTTAGTAACTAAAATGCCTAAAATAAAAAATAAAAACAGCAACCAAACAGATGCACTTAAGTACAAAAAGCTTCCCTGTGAGGTTCCACAATCAACGGTGCTTTGAAAAAAATTATTAAAAAAATGTGTAAAAAAAGATAAAGATTGGATATAAGGATCTAAACTTTCTCGACAACTTGTTAAGCGATACATCGCATTATGTTCTAACCAGATTTGATGGCTAGCGAATACAGCACCTAGAGTAATTAAGCCAAGATTACATCTATGTAAGCAACGATTAAATATTTGAGAAAGGTTACATAAACCGCTAATAAAACTTACGAATCCTAATATTGTCAGCAGTAAGCGTTGGATGATACACAAAGGGCAAGGCGCTAATTTTAGATAGTATTGCAAGTAAGCGGCGCATACTAAAGAACACAGGCAAATACACCCGATCAATAGATCAATGCGACGTGATAGGGATAATTTCATGATCGTTCCTCTAGAACTTTTAAAGTATAGGGATCTTAAGAGATAGTTATTGAAAATCAAGCGTTTGCAATTACACTTGTTTGCGCATGAATACAATACTTTATTCAAAAAACACTCTATTAATTTATTCAGGGAGCCATCCATGAGAAGTGAAATTTCGAAAGAATTAATCCATTCTGGTGCACAAAATGTTGCGCAAAAATTAATTCGTTCTCATCTTGTTGATGGCTGTATGTCTGTTGGCTCAGAGATATCACTAATAATTGATCAAACTCTTTGTCAAGATGCTACTGGAACCATGGTTATGCTGGAGTGTGAAGCATTAAAATTAACAAGAACACGGGCCAAAGTTTCTGTGCAATACGTTGATCATAATTTATTACAGACAGACTTTAAAAATGCAGATGATCACGCATTTTTATTAAATGCGTGCCGAAATCTTAAGATTTGGTTTAGCGGACCTGGTAATGGCGTGAGTCATCCAGTCCATATGGAGCGATTTGGTAAACCAGGCGAAACTTTGTTAGGTTCTGATAGCCACACTTGTGCAGCAGGTTCAATGGGGATGTTAGCAATCGGTGCAGGCGGATTAGAGGTTGCAATGGCTATCGCAGGGCAACCCTTTCACATTACAATGCCAAAAATTCTCGGTGTAAAAATAATTGGGAAATTGCCTGATTGGGTTAGCGCTAAAGACGTTATTTTGGAATTACTACGCCGTCATGGTGTTTCAGGCGGTATTGGGCGAATCATTGAGTATTACGGACCCGGTCTAAAAAATTTATCAGCGATGGATCGCCATGTTATTGCTAATATGGGCGCAGAGCTTGGTACAACTACTTCTGTTTTTCCATCTGATGCACAAACTTTAGAATTTTTACAATCCCAGCAGCGTGCATCAGATTGGCAGGAAATTGTAGCGGACCCCAGCGCTGTTTATGATGAATATGATGAAATTAATCTCGATCAATTGGAGCCGCTTATTGCTTTACCAAGTAGTCCAGGTAATGTAGTTTTAGTATCAGAAGTGGCAGGACGGCCTATTTATCAAGCGATGATTGGATCTTCTGCAAATCCAGGATTGCGGGATTTTGCTATCGCAGCAGAGTTAGTAGCCGGTTCTCAAGTTTTTCCAGGTGTTTCATTTGATATTAATCCAACGTCAAGACAGATCTTAGAAAACTTAGTGCATTTTGGATTTTTAGAAAAATTAATTAAAGCAGGCGCACGCATTCATCAAGCAGGATGTAATGGCTGTATTGGTATGGGACAAGCTCCAGCCACAAAAAAAATTAGTTTGCGTACTGTTCCGAGAAATTTTCCAGGGCGCTCAGGAACACCTGAAGATCAGGTTTATTTATGTAGTCCTGAAACAGCGACGGCTTCAGCATTGACGGGCGTGATTACTGATCCAAGAACGCTATCTAAACCTTATCCTCATTTTCAAGAACCAAAACCATTGATCATTAATACAACGATGTTGTTACAACCGTCAGAATCAGAGGAACTAATTAAATTAGAGAAAGGACCTAATATCCAACCTTTACCTGAATTTAGCCAACTGGCATTGCAAATTCAGGGACCTGCTTTGATTAAAGTAGGCGATGACATATCCACAGATATTATTCTTCCTGCAGGAACTAAAGTATTGCCTTTTCGTAGCAACATACCTGGAATTAGTCACTTTTTATTTTCACAAATAGATGAAACATACTGGCAACGCGCTTTACAATATCAGAAAACTGGCTCTTGGATCATCGCAGGCAAAAATTACGGCCAAGGTTCTAGTCGAGAACATAATGCGATGTATCGCTTAACAAGTTGTCGAGAAAGTTTAGATCCTTATATCC
>JABDAQ010000044.1:0-319 GCA_013289115.1 Gammaproteobacteria bacterium | reverse complement strand
TCTGTGTTGTATTAGCAAAAGGGTTTGCGCGTATTCATCGGCAAAATTTGATTAATTTTGGAATTTTGCCACTCATATTTCAAAGTATGAGCGATTACGAAGCAATTGCAATAAACGATGTTTTATCAATTCAAAACGTACATCTTACACTTAAGTCTGGTAAGGCAGTGAAAGTGAAGAATCAAACTAAAGAGCAAGAATATAATACGGAACATGATCTGAGTGATCGTGAATTAAACGTTGTATTAGCCGGCGGTTTAATTAATGTTATACGACAAAAATTATAAATCTTTGTGTTTTGATCCAAATTTATGAACTG
>JABDAQ010000043.1 GCA_013289115.1 Gammaproteobacteria bacterium | reverse complement strand
GCATCGACAGATTCAAGGTCTTGCCGAATCGACGCGGACGCGTGATGAGAATAATATCGGCAGAATCCTCAAGTATTTCTTGAATAAAAAGACTTTTATCCACAAAGTAATAGTTCTTTCGGATTAAAAGACCAAAATCACTTTGGCCGATGGGCATCTTTAATGGAGTAGATGGCATAATTTCAGTGTTTTAATTTAAAACTTTATAGTATGCCTTATTTTGTTCGATTCACCTAAACGGTGCAACTCATCGTATTGAAGTATTAATCTATGGAAGAGGTTTTTTATACCGCGAATTGTCAACGGCTCCTAATAAGTGTGATTCAGTTATCGTATTATTATTTTTAAAACCTTGATAAAAGGAATGAGAATTATTATTTATATTTAATGTTTGTGTTAAATAACTTTTTTCATACCAAATGTAAAATTTACTTGCAGATTCTGATAGTAACCTAAAGGGATGAATAAATAGAGCAAATGAATCTACCGCGTCTTTTGGAAGCTTAAATTTTTCCGGATCAGTTTGTAGCAAATCAAAACCTGCTAGCGCATTTATTGTATCGTTTATAGGGAGTTCGTGATACGACTGCGGATGCATTAAACAAAGAAAGATATCAGATAAACTCTGTCGCACGTCCTTCGATAATTTATTGAGTGGATCGCTGTTGATTTGCGCACATAAACCGAGTGAACGTATAAGCTCAGCGTTTTCTGCGTAACTTATCCTTTGATGAAAAACATGATGTGCTAGTTCCAGAATAATTTCAGATACATGATCGATTAGGTTATCTGATGCTAATCGACTCAAAGAATGAATTAAACTCAGTGTGTCTTGAGGCGGAAAGCGTCGCATTTTAATCAAAGTAAGGGGTTTTTTTAATAAAAGGGCTAATTTTTCTTTTTCATCCTGCGTTACCTCTTTGAATGAGATATTTGCTTGCGATAAAAAAGCTAATTTTTTGAACAAATCTACGATACTGTCTGTAATCAGTGAAACTTGATTGAACTGATAGGAAGAATTAGGCATCTTGAAAGTTTTTTCTATCAGATCGTTCAGAGTATTCTGAACCACTTTAGATTCTAGCGTCGCTATCTCAAAAGAATGAATATTTAACTTGTCAGCAAACGAGAGGAGTATAATGATTATTTTTGATAAATCGTACGCATTAAAAGCAAATGTTGAATTATTTATTAAACGTATAATCGTATAAACTGCCTTTTTTGCCGTGTCGCAAGATGCGTATGATTTGTTTAAATAATTGCTTATGTTTGCGCAGTACGATGTGACTATAAAGGGCAAACGCTGACTTTTCTTTAGCATTTTTAGCGTTTCTTGTATCTTTGGATGAGATAGATCAAGTTCGGCTAAATATGTTACAAGATTTTCTATATCATCATCGTTTGTCGCAGACTCATTAAAAACAGAGATTGTTGAAAAATCTGGCTGAGAAGGTAAAAAGTGTTTCGCTAAAACGTAGTGAATGCTTGCCTGCATTATTTTTTTAGTTTCGGCAGCCGATGCTTGTCTGTCAATAAAGACTATTTCTGTATCATGAATACCATATAGTTTTTTATGCTGTCTTAAAAATAGCTCACGTTTGTGATCATTATCGGTATATCCTTGTTGGGACTCGTCTGCTCCGTGAAAAAAACAAGCGATTTTCTTTCCTGTTTTAGAACAAGTAATCAGAGAGTATACATAATAAGGGCCTGCTGCGTACATCGATGTGACGGAAAGCGCGTGTTTTTTTGCACAGTCTTGCCATAATTGTGTGTACTGTGCTAAGTAATGATTGAATTGTCCAGTGCTTTCAGCGCTGTCATCAAACGCCCATTGTTGAGCTAATGTAATATTTGAAAAAGTTGTTTTAGCATCCTCATTTTTATTATGAACAATAAACCAACTGTAAATCATCTGCAAACGACTTAAGTGTGCGTTATTAAAGTTAAGAAAGCGTTCCCCAAGTTTTTGATTGAGACATTGAGCGAGACTTATAATGATTTTTTCATTTATGTGAAACGGAGCTATTTTTAGATTTAGATTCAGTAATGCGACTCCATGCATCAAACGTATAAAAAGATCTAAGGTTAAATAAGCAGCGCAGAATTTTTTATTTAAACATAGTCTGAGTAATTGTGCAAACGTTCGTTGTTGCTGTGAGTTTAAACGAATAAAATCAATTTGATTTTCAGCCAAAAGCGTGCTGAGACGATAAGCAATGCTTGCAATGTGATGAAATCTTGTATAAAGGAAGGTCGAATCATTGATCCTATCTTCTGCATTGATCCTATCTTCTGCATAACTAACAATGAGTGCAAGCCATTCCCAAAGTGTTGATTTTATTTTTTTATCAGAATAACTGTGTATTTCTTTTTTTGTTGAGTTCAGTAAATAGTTTGTAAAAGCGTCAACGAATATAATTGCATCCTTTTTAGATTCTTTTTCTATGATTTTTTTAGATACATGAAGGATTAAAGCGTTTGTTTTTTCGTGCCAATTCAATTCAAGAGAATATGAATAACTGTTTATAAGTTTCGTGATTCCAGCGATGATTTCCTTAAGATGAAAAAGTGAAAAATTTGCCTTATTTTGAATGACTTGATTTTCATTGATTTCAAATAGTTTGTTCAGTAGTTGATATTCCATTGTGTTGAGTGTGGGATCTAAATGGAATTTGAGCGCCAATACTTGAGATAAACTGTCTTTATTACCTGATTTTATTAATAACTTGATCTGTGATTTCAGTAATTCTCCTGATAGTGCAATGATATATCCAATCTGGCAAATAATGCTGGCTACTGTGGATGCATCGTTTATAGCGAATTCATAGATATCTTTAATATAAGTATTGATTAATGCAAACAGTATCTTTGCAATTTGTACGTAGCGTTTTACATCTTCTAATTTTAATGGGGTTGATAAAGCATCTTCATTGTAAAGTATATTTTTAGTTAACAGAATTAGAATGGCTCTGAATTCATCCATGATAGTTTTTTTGGACAGAGACTCGAAATTAAAATCTTTTACAAAGTATTCCATCTCTGTGAGAATGCATGTTGTTTTTTCTTCTAGGGTTGTTTTAAGATTACAGATATTTTGTATTAGGATGAAAAATTCTTTTGTATATAAGTCCATAAATTATTTTCTCAATTCTGAAAATGAGGGTGCTTCACGCTCTCATCCGTATTCTCTGTTTTGGGAAAGAAGAAGAATAATGCGTTATTTTTAGAAGCTTCTTGGCTTGTGCTTTTATCATAAGTTTTTCTCATCCATTCTGAGAAGGTATTATTATCAAAATTGATCTGTTTGAGTTTGATATTTAGCGAATCAAGACTTGAGATTACGTTCATAGTATATTGTGATAATACTTCATGACACGGCTCCAGACTTATTAAATGATGTATGATTTTTGCTAAATCTTGTTTTTCAAAGAGTTGCGTTATTTGATGCTTATTTTTTTTCACGCATAAACTAAAAGAATAAATAAGTTGGGTAATGGCTACGTAGTTTAATTTTGTGGGTGCTTTGCAAATCCTATGCATGAGCGATGGAATCATAAAATATAATTCATCCATTTTATCAATTAAATCAGGATCTGCAATTAAAGCATGAGCTGCGAATCTGCCCAATGAATGAAGTAAACTGAATGTGTATTCTAACTCTAATATTTCTTCATTGATCAATGGTTCGATTGATTTGATCAATGGAATGAGTAGACTTATTAAGTCATTCATTGATTGTTGTGATTTTTTATTTACATTGTATGATGGATTTTCATACAGTAACATAGCTAATTTTCTTAATGAATTTGTAATGTTTTTTGCAATCGCACTCAGTGCATCTCGGCCATTTTCACTATACCCATTTAAGAAACTGACGATAAATTTTAAATTTATTAAAGTAAGCTGTTCATGATCGATCATGAATTGAATGAACAGAGCGAGGAGTTCGCTATTGAGCTGTGTTATGTTGATTGCTAATAGAGAAAAACTTTTAAATGCGTTCATACTGTCAGCGAAAGGTATTTGTAGATAAGATTGTCGGGTTATTACGCAGCGCATGATGTTTAATAAATGCTGATTTGTTTCAGGAGATAGTTCTGCTACTGGATATTGCCCCGCTTCTGCGCACACACTGATTAAAGATAAAATTTTAGCGTTTTGTTGATAATTCATGTGTTGACGATGCGCGTAGCGGGTTAGTAATTGAAAAGTATCAAATAAGCTCTTAATGCGTTGATATGACGCTAATTGACTCAAAGAATGAAACAATTGAAGTGTATTTTCTAATGGAAAGCATTCGAAATTTATCAATTGAATGAGTGGAGATAATAAACTATTTAATTTTTTCTTTGTTGAGGGATTTAAATGCTGAAATAAGGCATCTACTTGTGATAATTCGGCTAATTTTTCGAAAAAATCTAAGATAACATCTGTTGTTGATGAAACTTGATCGATAGCATCAAGTTCTGCTGCGCCGGGGAAATTAAAATTTGCAAGATTTTTTGAAGAAGATTTTTCCGTTAGCGTAGAAATTTGACGTCGAAAAACAGAAACTGTGTGAGTGGTTGATTTAAGTGTCGGGCAGTATTTTTCTAAAATATAGTCAATGGCGCCAGACATTTTTTTTTCTAGGGCAATCTGTTCTTTAGATGGATCAAGATAAAGCATATGCACATGTGAAATATCGAGCTCTTTTTGATGTGAGAATAAATACTGATTGCGTCGGCAGTCTTTTTCAAAGCGTTCCTGCGTAGAAAAAAAGCAGGCGACTTTCGTTTCAAGATGGGTGATGAGAATCGATGTCTGATGAAGACCCATGAATTTTATGCAATCTACCTTAAGATTCAAATATGTTTCGCTCTGCTCTTTCCATTTTTTCCACAATCTCAAGTATAAATTTAGATAATGATTAACCCGACCGTCTACTGAAATCTGTTTCTCCGCCAATTTTCGTGCGGATTTGATACGTGAATAAATTAGTCCGACAGTATTATTGTCAGAAGCAGCATTGTCGATAGCATTATCGTCAGATTTAATATTGTCAGATTTAATATCATGTTTAAGCCAAACATAAACAAAGCCTAAGCGATTTAATGCTTCTTTATCGAGTTTAGTAAAATCCTTAATATCATAAGCGACTTTTGAATTGAGGTATTGCGCGAAGTCGATCACTTTTTCATGGATTTCACAGGGAAGTAATGTTAGTTTTTGATCTAATAATGCAATGCAAGAAGCCAGACGTATGAGATCTTTTAGTTTTTCTGCTTGAGTATAATAGTCTGAATTCAAACACCAGGTGAATAATTCAGTCAAAATGTTTTGTTCTTGAGGTACTAACGCTATGAGATGAGAACGACTGTAAAAAAAAGTAAGACTGAGATGATAAATAGTTTTCACCATGTGTGGAAAGCTTCTTTTTATAAATTTATTTTTTTCCTCATTTATTTCATTTTTCTTTTCCTCTTTTTCCTCTTTTTCCTCTTTCTTTTCCTCATTTTTGTATTGATTAATAATAATAGTTATGTGATCGATAGTTTTTTTAAGCCAGTTCCAAAGTGTTTTTGTTACTTCATTATTGCTACTATGTATGCCTCTTACTGTGTTTAGTAAATAATTTGAGAGAGTGCAGGTAAAGATGATGGTATTAATTTCTGGATTTGCAACCGCAGTTGATATAAGACGATTGGCTTGCTGAACAATGAACCCTTCTACGAGTTGATGCCAACCTAATTTAGGATCGTATAATTGGCAAGACATAAGTTTTGTGAGCGCAATAATGAGTCGTTGGATATCAAGTAGGTTTTCGAATGAGTAAGATCGGATTATTTCAAATAATATTTTGAATAATTTGCCTTCATTTCCCTTATCATTTAGATCGAATAGGCGATCGGTGGGGAGATTGTTTTCATAATTTAAGGTGTCTATTTCGCGTGCAGTGAGTTTATTGAAGGGCTCCTGGAGTAACATGATTGTGTACGCAACTTCATAGATAACTTTAGCTACAGAAAATTTATCTTGATCAGTAAACTGGTTATTTTCTACATAAGCGTTTTCTACATAAGCGTAGAGTAATGTAATCAAGTTTTGCGCCATTCCTTTATAGTGATAGAGTGTTTTGTATTCTGATGAAGAAAGTTTATTCTGAACTATATTCGTAGATAGTAGAGTGAAAATTGCAACAAACTTGTCTAGCAAAAGTTCTTCAGGTAAGTGGTAGTAGCCTTTACTGTTTTCTTTCAAAGTTTTGAGAATGCCATCTATTTTTTCTTCTATGAGTTTTTCATTAAAATAGATGTCGCGTATCGTTTTTAAAGTTTTTGCAGTATATAAGGGCATAAATTATTTTCTCAGTTAAGAGGAAGTTTTTGTTTTTCGTGGCTCGTATAATTTGACATGCTTTTAAAAGAATTTGTACAGTAGCGCAGCTAATCACACAGGTATTTTTTCATATGTCTACAGCGATTATTATTCCAGCACGCTTTAATTCGCAGCGCTTTCCTGGTAAACCTTTAGCTGTAATCAAAGGCATTAGTTTAATACAGCGCGTTTGGCAGATTGCCAATCTTGTGCAAGGAGTTGATGCTGTTTATATTGCAACGGATGATGATCGCATCGCGAATCACGTGCGTCATTTTAATGCACAAGTGATTATGACAGAAACATGTCGTAATGGGACCGAACGCGTTTTTAAAGCAGTGCAGCAGTGTCAACGATCGTTTGATATTGTATTAAATTTGCAAGGCGATGCGGTGCGTACATCGCCGACTGCTTTACAGCGCTTGATTGATGCTCTAAAGAAAGATCCGCAGATTCAAATGGCTACATTGGCTGTTCGGATCACGCAGCAGGCTTATGCGCAGCTATCTGCACAAAAACACGCAGGTGTTGTGGGTGGCACGATGGTGGTACTTAATCCTTTTACACAGAATGCTTTGTATTTTTCAAAAAGCATGATTCCTTTTTTGCGCGATGCAGCAGCAACACAGCCTTTGCCTTTATATCGACATATTGGTTTATATGCGTATCGTTATTCTGCTTTGCGTACCTATGTTGATTTGCAACCGACACCGTTAGAGCAGCTTGAGGGTTTGGAGCAATTGCGTGCTTTAGAGCACGGCTTGCCCATGCGCGTTTTTATTTTGGAACAAACGCATGCTGATCAATTCGCTTCTGTTGATAGTCCTATCGATATCCAAGCCGTAGAGAAAATCATTGAACAGCATGGAGAATTAATTTAGAAAAGATAATGTGAAACTTGGCCAAGATTTATTGCTAGCTTAAATCATACGTTTCGAAAGCGATCTATGTAATACAGGAAAACATTTTTATATTTTCCTGTATTTTTTTTAAAGTAAGCGGTTTTTGTAATACGGCATTTGCACCTGCCGCTAAGCATTCTTGTTTGAGTGATTCATTAAAATGACTGGTGACTATAAACAGTGTCGTGTTGTGATGCTGTGGATAAGCGCGCAGCGGTTTAATGAGTTGATCCCCTGTTTGATCCGGAAGTCCAACATCCAAAAGAATAAGATCGTAATCTTGATTTGCGAGTTCCAAGGCTTGTTTTGCTGTACTTGCTAAACTTACTTCAAACCCAAGTCTTTGCAGCAATGCGGTATGCAGTTTTTGAGTAATAAAATCATCTTCGATGATCAAAGCGCGATACTTTTTATCGTCTGTTGTTCCAGTAGGCAAATATTCATTTTCATTTATTGTCATAAAACAGTTCTCATAAATTGCGATGTTTAATCCTTAAAAAAATAAACCAATCGTTGGTTTTCACATTATTCACTAAAATGATTTAAATTAAATTCCACAAAAATGAGGATGTTTTAGACAAATTTATTGCGAATTTTTATTTTGAAATGTTTAATATTAGGTTTATTTATCAATAAATTTACGGATTTTTATTGTTTTATTTTTATCGCTATTTTATGAAAAGTTCAGATAATGAATGACATAAAAAGGAGGATAAAAAAGAAAAAAATTTTCTTAATTTTTTTTATAAATGTAAGCTTCTATCTGAATTTAATACGCAATATACCCATCCTCATTGAAAGATAAAAAAAGATGAAATAAATGAAGAAATTTGGTAAAAAGAGCGAATGGAACTAAAACTAACGAGTGAAGAGAGAACGGTCCTGATCAGGCGATATAAGAATTAAAGGAGAATATGACCAGCCTTTATCATCTTCTCCTTGTAGATTTTTAATTTATCAACAAAGAGAATCAACAAAGACCTTAAATATAAAAATGGGTCTTTCTGTGTTTCGGGTAGGTGATTTAACTTATGACAACATTGCGAATGCCGATTGGCCAAAGTGATTTTAGTCTTTTAATTCGAAAGAACTATTACTTTGTAGATAAAAGTCTTTTTATTCAAGAAATACTTGAGGATTCTGCCGACATTCCTCTCATCACGCGCCCGCGTCGTTTTGGCAAGACCCTCAATCTGTCGATGCTTCGTTATTATTTTGCGAAAGAGGTAGACGGTCAAGAGACAGACAACCTATTTAAGGGATTAAATATTCAACACGCTCCGGAAGAAATACGCCAACATCAAGGCAAATATCCGGTGATTTTTTTAACTTTCAAGGATCTTAAATTTAATACGTCAGAGAGTCGCTATGCTCATGAAACATTTTGGCCATCGTGGCCCCAAAATAAATTCGCATAACGCGACTAGTAATGGACCCGGATCGTCCTGCGCTCACAGTGCCGGAGACCCCTACGGCAGTCACCCTAACCGGGTGGCCTTCGGGGCCGTCGTCATTGCTCTCACAGTGACTTGACGGCATGACGCGTTTCCTGCTTCGCCCGTCAACGCACGCCTTCCGGGGCTTCTCGACTACGCCTTCGTCTCTCCATGTCTCGTCGTTTGAAGAGACGTATCAAAATTTTCTTCATTTAATTGCTCGGATTTATACACAACATTATTATCTACTGAATAGCGATGCTTTATTTGATCACGAAAAAAAGAACTATCGCGCTATTCTAGAAGAACAAGCAAACCTTGCCCTAATAAGTGATGCTTTACGCAGTTTAAGCGAATACCTTCATCGTTATTATCAGGTGCCCTCGATCATTCTGATTGATGAGTATGATACGCCCATTCAGTCGGGATATCTAAATGGTTATTATGCAGAGATCATTGGATTATTTCGTAGTTTTCTAGGCGCGGGATTAAAAGACAATCCACATTGTTTCAAAGCGGTGTTAACGGGGATTCTGAGAGTATCAAAAGAAAGTTTGTTTTCAGGATTAAATAATATTCAGGTGTATTCCGTACTTCATAAACGCTACGGTAACTCTTTTGGATTTACTGAGTTAGAAGTACAGACCTTATTAGAGAAAGCCAGATTACAAAAGCAAAGTGAAGAGATTCGTCACTGGTACAACGGT
>JABDAQ010000042.1 GCA_013289115.1 Gammaproteobacteria bacterium | reverse complement strand
CAAGCGACTCAGTTATACCCGTTTCAATCAAAAATAGAAAAAGAGCGCTTTGAAACGATCATCAAACAAACGCGTTGCCTGGTATGTCAAAATCAAAGTTTAGCGGACTCTAATGCGCCTTTAGCACAGGATTTACGTTTAGAAATCTATAAACGCGTTATAAAAGGAACATCCGTTGATTCGATTGAAGCTTTCTTAATAGAACGTTACGGAAATTTTATTTTTCTGAAACCACGCTTAAATTATCTAACCTATTTTTTATGGTTTAGTCCGATTGTATTATTCATTTTTATAGGGTGGATTAGCTCGAGACTCATTCAGTAGATTCTTCACGTTTAGCAGTCCAGTGCACTAATAGATCATGAAATTGTTGCAAATCAACAGGCTTAACTAACACTGCATCAATACCCGAATTCAAAAAAAGCGCATGATCACATTGATATCCATGCGCTGTCAAAGCAATGATCGGAATCCTAGATTGCTTTGAACTTTCTTGATCACGAATTAATTGAGTGATTTCAATGCCATTACTGCCATCCGACAATCCAATATCCATTAAAATCAAATCATATGTAACCGTCTTATAACGCTCTAAAGCGATTTTAGCGCTATCAGCAAAATCGACGGAGCAACCTATTTTTTCAAAAAGTGTTTGATACGTTCTTTGAATCACTGAATCATCTTCTATTAATAAAACTTTCAACGGTTTAAATAAATGATAAGCGTTCGAAGTTTCCTGAACCTGTATACCTGTTAGCGTTTGGTGTGATACCGGTAATTTAAAAGGCAAACTACATTGTAAAAGCGTTGATCCGAGTTGGTTACTCACATCTAAAGCACCCGCAATCCACTTTAGATAAATAATTGCCATGGATAAACCCAAATCGATTCCATTGTAATAACGCATGCTAACGTCAGGCTCGTGCTGCAAACAAATATGAATCTGTTGTAGCTCGTCTGCTGTTAACTCTCCCATGGCTTTAAAACGTATCGATAATTCTATAGAACGCATGGTTTGATGCGCACGCAATACTTGAATTAGAACAGTACCATGATCTGTTTTATTAATAATATACGTGCTAAGACTGAGAATAATGCGGCGTATCAAATGCGCATCGCCAAGTACAAAACTCGGAATATAATAAGGATAGTCAAATACTAAATGCAAATTTTTGGACTGTACATGAAAATCCAACATGCTGACAATTTCTTGCATGATAGTTCGTAAATCAAACGGTTCAGTCGTAACCGTCACTGTGCCTGTTTCCAGTTGAGCGCTATGAAATAAATCATCTAGCAGAGAAAGAATGTATTCACTGGTATTGAGTATGGTAGTAACCCATTCTTGTTGTTTGGGTAACAAACAATCCATACTAAGCAACTGCGCCATCCCCATGATCGCACTCAAAGGAGTGCGCAGTTTATAGCTTAAATTAGCAATGAATTCCGATTTGGCATGATTAGCCCGCTCTGCGGCTTGCGCACGCTCTAAAGCCTGCGCAAGTTCATCTTGATAGGACGCTGTGCTCACAATACTTCCTGATGTTGGCAATTGTTCATTGTTGAATTAATTATTTGCTGTTTAAATTCTCATTTAACTAAATGACCGTAATTTTGCAATTGAATAGGAGGTTCTGGTTCTTGAGAAGCAGCCTGAGTACTACAGCAACCCAAAGGGAAAAGATTAAACTGCGTACCAAGTACACTGAAACCTAGCAGCGTAGGAGGAGGAGAAATTATATTCATAATAGCTTTAACTTTGGGCAACAAAATAGCGCTAACATCATTTGCAGTATCATCCGAATCGTTCTTGATAATTTTTAATGTATGTTCCAGGGATTTAATCTTTTGTTCATTACTATCATTACTTTCAAAGATCGTTCTAGCTCCACTTAAATAAGAACTTACTTTACAGATAAGCTTTTTTTCTTTATCAGACATCAAGAGACCAGGCGAAATCTCTGTACTTTGTAAGTCATTTATAGCCTTATGAATGGATTCAAGGTTTCCACCGTTAAAGCAGTCATTAATGCGATTTTTAACTGCTTCGCATCGCAACTTCTCAATAGCAGCTTCACATTGCGGTACTACAAATTTTTTAACATCATCTGCAATAACAGAAGTGTACTTGTTGCATTCAAATATCAATATATTCAGTGAATCAATTTTGTTTTTCAGCGTACCTCTTTTATTCTCAACGGTAGATTGAATCTCATTAAAACAAGCTAACACCTCAGTAAAAAGACCTTGCGCTTTGTCAAATTCTTTTTCACTCTTGAATAACTTGGCTTTTTTCATGGAACGCATTTTCGTATCCATTTCAGCAATTGCTTTTTCAAGCGGCTTACTTTTCAGACTTCGCTCAATCAAATCTTTTACTACTTCATAGTGCATAGTAGCTTTGAATCGTGGCAACAGAAGATCTCTAGCATCTTTCTCATCTTTCTCAATCGTGTTTATCAATGAACTTAAGGCTGTAGTTTTTTTTGACCCATCATTAGTGTTTTGATTGATCGCTTCCATCTTATTCAAATAGCTAAGTACTTTAAAAACAAGATTAAAAACAAGATTTTTTTCTTTGAGTATTCCTTTGACACCATTCACCTTTGTCTTTAAAATTTCAAGCTTCTTCTGCATTTCTGAATACTGCTCGTCTTGATCATTTAAACGAAAACTAATAAAGCCCTTAATTTCCTGGTATTGTAGCTCTAACAAAGCAACTCTATACTGCGATATCACTAACTTTAAAACATCGTCTTCTGCTGGAACTCGAAGGTCTGTATCTATTTTGATAAGCTCGAATATACCTTTTAACTTCTGAAGTTTTACTGGATAAAGAGTAGAGGAATCATTAACTGTTGAGTCAATCATGATTAAATAAGAAGACACGGCAGCACAAAGCCGCTTCCCTTGAGGCGAGGAAACAGCATTAATTTCATTAATCTTATTACTCTTATCGCAAAGCGTCCCTTCTTCATTCAAAATAGCTTTAATGCATTTTTTAATAAGACTATAATCTTTTATTCTTTCAGATTTCATCTTTGCAACAACCCCATCAACCTGTGACACTACGAGGTCTACAACTTCTTTTTCAACAACAGTACTGCGCTCCATAGCAGCTTTCAATTTCTCAAGTGATTTGATTTTCTCCTCGCAAGAATGTTTTTTATGATCGCTGATATTGTTAATATTATTTAAATGCCCACTTACCCACTTAATAAGCCTTATTTCCTTAACAGATTGCGTTGAACCATCTAAAACTTCTGTTTGGCGATCACTGGAATTTTTCTGAATCTTGTTGATTTTTTCCGACAGCGTTATGTCATTTCTGTCTAGAGCCTTTTTAATTAAATTCTTAACCTCCACATAAGCTTCACTTTCTGTTTTATGGGGCTTATAGTGCAATACTAGCTTCTCTATCAGTGGCTGCGTAAGTTTCTGAACAGCATCGGAATAATTTCTATTACTAAATGCTCGTAATTTTTTAAGTAAAGCAGCTTTTTCGTTATCAGGTTTATTAGACTGATCGATTTGTTCAATGCGTATTAAAATCACTAGCACCTTATCTAAAAGATCTATTCCTTCCGGAGACCGTAGCGCAGTACCTTTTCCTCTTTCTCGATCTTTACTAAATTTAAGTAGCTCATCGATCTTGTTTGCAAACGATAAATTGGAGTTCAAAGAATTTTGAATGGTTTCTTTAACGAATGTATAATCCTTATCATTAGGCAGCACAGAAAAAGCTTCTTCGTATACATCGCTATCATCATCGCTATCATCATTATTATCCCCAGACAATGATGATTCAATTGGTTGTGGTTGTGATTCAATTGGTTGTGGTTGTGTAATGCTTTCTCTAACATTCCCTGTCACAGCTTTCACGAAGCCACCTAACCTATCAGCTGCATATCTCCCAACCTGTTCAAGTGCCTCGGTAAGGACATTACCTTTATCTTTCGAATCGGATATAACCTCGAACTGCTTCTGCTTTTCTTCTTCCTGCTTCTGCTTTTTCTCTTCCTCTTCCTTTTTTTCTACTTTTTCTACAAACGCAGGAAAACTTTCTGAAAATTTAGACATAGGAACCGCGCCTTCGGACTGAAGACGATTAGATTCATTTATTAATCTATCCACTTCTTTTCCAATCTTAGGCAGAGCATTTAAAGACTCTTTCAACGTGCTCGAATTATCCAGTTTATTGAGCGATGCATTGGCGAGTTTTTTATATTTCATAAGCTCATCAATCTGATCTTCTACAAGTTTTAAAAATTCCTTTGGAACATTAGCGCTCGCTATCGGATCAATACCAATCTTGGTGGTACCTTCGGGTGCGCTTAAAAAAATAGTTCGCGCGTATTCACGTGCCAGAATTTTTTCTTGTTTAGTCTTCTCCTTCGTTGTAAAAAACCGAGTGAATTTATTTCCCGCAAAATATCCTTTAGGCAATGTTATCTCTATTCCGTTTGTAGTTCTTTTAACTTTCGATGTAACAGAGCGCTCTTGACCTAAACGAGTTACTAACTTACATGAGCAAACCTGACCAGAATTTTTACCGGATTCACTATAAGTTACTTTTAAGTTTTTATTTTTATCAAGGTTAGGAAGAGTTTCACTGGATTCGCCATCTCGCATCCATTCAACCTTCGATTTAAATGCACATTTGATATACAAAGGAGTTTCTGAGGATTCATCTACTTTTTTTGCATCCACTTTCTCATCATTGAACAACTTGGAAGCACAACGATTAAAAAGTTTATAATAATTGCGTACTTGAAACTTAAGCGCTGATATTTCTTTTTCTTCAATAGCCTTTAATTGTTTTTTTGTTTCTTTTTTGTTTAAGGATTTTACCTTTTGATTGCTATTTTTTACCTCTTTCTTCTTATTCTGCAATTCACTAAGTTGTGCCTCCAGCCGCGCCTCAAACTCACGAAGATACTCAACTATCCTTCCTAAAGTGTGCGGACTTTTTGAATTTAATGCTTGTATCGCAACAATTATTTCATTACTAATACTAATCTTATTGCTAGCATTCATGATCTCGCCTCATTTTTCTTATAAAATTCAATGTGGTTATGCTACCACAGAGAAAGAACAATGTAGATATAGAAAACAAATTGTTTTTATAATTTTCTTGCTTTTTTTACGGAAAATAAAATCTCCCAAGAGAATGCGTCTTGGGAGAGAGGTCGGTTACTAATGAGTTGTTGTTAGCAAGCCATTATCATCGGTGCATGAGGGAGAGTACTATCATTGCAGGATGATGTTTCCGTCTTTCCAAACATAGAAAACCTATTAGTAAACCTATTACAGAAATGATTATGATTACTATTTATGTTACTATCATTTGTTGACGTATCTTTTATTTCATCAATAACAGTCTTAATTTCTTTAGATAATGAAGAAACTGCATTCTCAAGTTTCTCTTTCACCTTAGAAAGCGCTTGATGCTCTTTCAATTTATCAATCAAAATATTCTTTCCATGAAGAAGATTTTGTATACCTTGCCATTCCCGAACACTAGCTCCCTCCCTATCATATTTAAGCAATTCTTTAGAAATTTGGCCTATTTGACTAACTAAATTACCAAGCAACCAAAGTACAAGCCCATTACTATTTTCATTAGCCAGAACACACCCAATTTCTAATAGAAGCTCATAAATTACATAATATTTAGTATTTTTTAGTTGCTCACGAATAATACTAATTTGCAAAGTGAACTTCTGCCCATCTTCTGATAACAATGCATTGGTATCATTCAATGCATGATCGGTATTATCATTACCTGAATCAGTTTCTTTCGCCTCAACACCCTCTAATAAACGCTCTTTATTCGATAGAGGTAGCTCATCCTCTTCATCATCCCACTCTTCGTCATCCCAACCACAATCATCATCATCTTCCTCCGCTCGAACGCTATCTGAAAATACATTTACATCTATCCCACATAACTTTTTAAGATTTTCACATTGCGTCAAAAAATCGCCTGACTGTAAAAAATCGCAAAACAACTGATTTCCCTTGCCATCTTTTGGATCTAAAGCTTGTTCCAGCCCGTCAATAAATTTAGCAAGTATATCAAAAGCAGTTTCACCTTCTGCAAGAATTGCTTTCTCAAGACCTCCTTTACCTTCTTTCGTTATTACCGCAGTGATTTTATCTAGAAAATCTTTCCATTCGTTGCTCGTAATTTCATCTGTACATTTTAATTGCTCTTGAACAGACTCGACATCCTTGTTGAATCGAATCATTAAATAGTGTACTAAGGCGGCATTTTGGTCTAATGGTTTTTTGAGTTGACGCGCTTTTGTTAAAGTATCAGTCAGTGAAAATACTTCCTTTGTTTTTTCGTTATAACAAGAGTCGCTATAGAACACAAATTCTTCTTTAAATGCTTTTTCTTTAGCTTTATTAAATGCTTCGAAAAGTTCTTTAAATGCTTCAGTTGCTTCCAATGCCTTTTCCAATCCTTTCATTGTTATAGGTGATTTCTCTGTTGGTATTAACTCTTCCTGTTTCTGAGTAATTTCATGCTCATGCTGAACGTTTTCTATGAATGTATCATTAAAAACTGTTGGTTCTTGATCAGAAGATGCAGAAGCCTTTATGGACCCCTCTACTATTACCACTAATTCTTCAGCTGCGTTATTATCTGCCACAGTCTGAACATTATTAATTATATTATTTCCATGTACTGCCATGCTATCTTCATGATAATCATTAACGCTTAACTCTAAATCTTGTTCGTCTGAATTTTCTTCATTAAAAACTTCGTTATTATGCAGCTCATCCTCATTATCGTGCAGCATATCTTGACTGGAATTTGTTTCTTGTTTCACAACAACAAGCGCATCATCTTTAAGATCTATAAATTTATCCAAAGCCTCAACTGCACTCAATACTTTTTTCAATGTAAAAGATTCATTCTCATTTTTTATGCATTTCATCATCATTGTTTGTGTAGTGTGTCTAATATAGGATACGCCTGATCGAGAATCTTTTTTTAGGTAACTTAGTAAAATTTCTTTTATTTTTTTTCCTTCTTCGTTTCCTTTTCCAAATCCTAACCAAAGATCCTCTTTTAGTGCAGTACGGAATTCTGCATACGTAGATAACGCATTGGCTTGAAGCGGTAATTCATCAATAATTTGAGCAAATTGATTCAGAATGTCTTTTTTATCACGTAATAGAATAGCCACAGATGAATGTGAAGTTGCTAAGTCGCCTCTTATTACATCCAAAAAATCTTTAAGAAAATCACAGATCTCTGTACAATGATTAGCAAGCGTTTTTTTAGTTTCAACTTCTTGTAAATTGTTCAAACATTCATAATTCTGAGATTCTTTCAGCTCAGTCTTCAATGCCTTTAGTTTATCTGAAAAATTATTAAAAACCTCATAACTTAAATCACGCATGATTGAGTCAGATAAATTTTCTTTATTACCACAAGCAGTCTCTAGAATCTCTACAACCCCTGTCAGCGTTGAAGCACCCTTTATTTTTGCAAGAATTTGCTCTTTGATCTGTTGTTCTTGAACTCTAGCAGCTTCAGCTTCCTCTTCATATTTAAGCCGGGCCGCCTCAATCCCATCATCATTATCTCCTAAATCGTTTTCTGCGCCGTTTTTTCCAAGAACTTTTTCTTTGATCTCTTGTTGCATAACTTCGTTAGCCTTAGCTTCCTCTTGTTCTTGAAACAAGGCAATTGTGTTCACTTGATCGATCTTTTCTTTTGTAATCAGTTTATTTTCTTGACCAACGGGTTCGGAGATTTTCTGTTCAGAAGATTCTTTTTGTTGTTTGTTATACGCGTTATTATACTGATTCAAAATAACACGTATTTCTTTCGGAACACCCTTTCCAAAAGTAAATATTAACTGTTCTTCAGGCTGCATGCCTTGCGTTAAAGCCTTGATAATATCGGAGGCTATTTTTTTGTAATAATCGCCCGCTTCTTTACGTTTCTCTTGAAAAAAAAAACCGCATTATCTTCTGGGAAACAGTAATTTTAGGCAATCCAATTTCAACGCCTGTTTTTTTTCTAGAAAGAGGCAAAGAATAACAAACAGGTTGATTATTTTTAATTTTACCAAGCACACCTGTTAACTTAAATTGTCGACCGATTGATGCATCGCTACGAAGATAAGTAAACATATCCGTTACCTGTGTCGTTATCGCTCTTATTTCGCTATTTTTTATTTTTGAATCAACTAATTCAAGCGTCGGCGACATTAAATCATTCTTCAATTCAGAATCATCCAAATCATCCACGAAATTTTCAGACGCCAATGTGAAAGAAGAGTTAAACACCTTGGTTAAATCAAACAAATCCATTTCCTTTTTATTTTTATTTTTTTTATTTTTCTGATCATCTAATTCATAAAATGTTTTGATTACTTGATGGATTGAATCTTCTCTCTCAGGCAACTGTTGTTCATTTTCTGATGAAATAGGCATGATAACACCTCATTATTTGTTGTTGTTTTTGTTTAGACCGTTCCGTTTTCAGGAGTTTGCATAGTAACTAAATTATTAAATTATGTCTATAAAAATTATTAAAAAATTATTAATAATTTAAAAAATTGCTTGTTTCTGCGCGAAAAATAAAATATCAAGTTGCATAAAATATTAATTTTAATTATTTAAAAATTATTAAAATTAAGGACTGAGTCCTACTTTAAATAATTTTAAAGTCTCTTTTTATAAATATGAAAAAAAACAAACTGTAGCAAACAGGCATTATCTCTGGTGCAAATGAGACTGTTGGTTTTTATGGCAAATCAGCTTATGATAAAAAATTGTTTACGCTAGACAGTAAAACTTTTTCGAGAAAATACGATGAGCAAATTAAGAATACCGATAGGTGAAAGTGATTTTCGGCGTGTAATACAAGGTAAATATTATTTTGTCGATAAAAGTCTTCTAATCAAAGAAGTTCTCGACGATTCAGCCTCGGTTATGCTGATCACCCGTCCGCGTCGTTTTGGGAAGACCTTAAATTTATCGATGTTACGGTATTATTTTGCCAGCGAAGTGGAAGGAGAAAGCACACAGGATTTATTTTATGGCTTAAAGATTCACGAAGAAAAAGAAATAGCACATCAGCATCAAGGCCACTATCCGGTTATCTTCTTAACCCTGAAAGATCTTAAGTTTTCTACGTTTGAAGTAACGTATCGAAGTTTTTGTCAATTGATCGCCTTTCTTTATGAAGAACATCGCTATTTACTTGCGGGTGAGATTCTATCAACGAATGAAAAGACCCGCTATCACGCTTTGTTAGAGGGGAAAGCACCGCCTGAAATGCTGCATTATGCGTTAAAGAGTTTGAGTGAGTACTCACATCGCTATCACAAAGTAGCGCCGATCATTCTGATTGATGAATATGACACACCGATCCAATCGGGGTAT
>JABDAQ010000041.1 GCA_013289115.1 Gammaproteobacteria bacterium | reverse complement strand
GCGCTTTTCACTATAAGCAACGTAATCACAGATCTGTTTTGACGCAGCGTTCATTTTTGAAATACTATCACCCACCTTATTTAACAAATCATTCAGCGTTTTTTTGCTTGCCTCTTGATACGCATAGGTTATTTCAATCAATTGCTCAGATCGCTGATCAACTCGCTGCTCCAACATCAGTAATTCATCCATTTGATCTTGAAATAGTTCATCGTGATTTTTCGTCATCACAAACCACCGTAATCAATCTCATGATCGTGTTCACGCGATAACTGTCGTACTTTGGGTTGAAAGGCTTTTAATTTTTCTTCTTTACCGTGTTTTTCGATTACCATGACTTCATTCGTTTGAAGCGATTCCAGTTGATCGACGCTAATCAATTTAGCCTTACCCTGCACTTGTTCAAGAACACCGTATTGCCTTCCTGCCACTTCAACCATGCCCCGATAAATACCTTGATCGCCTTCTTTCAGTTCCAAGCTGTAAGATAATCCTGTTTTTTTCTGGAGTTCAGCAATATCCGCTCGTAGGGTTATTTCATAGCAACGCTGAGCTAATCGTTGCGCCGCTCGCTGAGCACGCTCAGGTGTTAGCACAGCTGAATAGGGTGGTTGATACGCAACAAAACGGTCTTGAACGAATCGATCCTCGCCGACATCAAAGCCCCGTTCTCGCGAATAATCCAGTGTCACATCTTTGGTTCGCTCACGACCTAGCGCGCGCGACAAATCCTTAAATGTTACAAACACATCACGACTGATGTAGAGATCAGCACGTTCACGATGCCGACTCATCGCGACATAGGTACTGTGTCGATCGAAATACCGGGAGGCTAATACATAGGTTCTGTCCACCGTGATGCCCTGTGCTTTGTAAACCGTCGCCGCATAGCCATGATCCAGGTCATTATAATCCTTGAGGCTGAATGTAACGCGATGAGCGTGTGCCCGATCATCCTGATCAATGCGTACGGTTAATTGATCGCCGTTTATTGTTTCAATCGTTCCCAACGTGCCATTCTTAACACGCAACTCACGAGCGTCATTGCGTAGAAAATAAATGCGATCGTGTTTGGCAAACATACGTTCGCCCCGTGAGGTTTCAATGCGGTGATCTTGTCCAAGTTCCCCTTGAGCGTGCCGCGTCGCACGGGCTTGTTCATTCAATTTCTGTACGTCATCACGGGTATAGGCCAATAGGATGTGCGATTGTTCAGGCGATCGCACTTTATCCCAGTGTTCAATCATGCCGGTCATGGCCGCTTCTTTCGTGTCAAACCGGTGAACGTTATCGTGTTGTTGATACGCCATGAGACCTTCAGCCGTGCGTTCACTCGCAAAATCACGGGTCGCTTGTTGTTGCCACGCTTCGCGTTGGCGACGGATATCCGTCATTTCAACAAAGCCGATACGCTCGGCAATCGCACGATACGCCGCCCCGGCTTCAATGGCTTGTAGCTGTTCCGGATCGCCCACTAATACCACTTTGGCGCCTGCTCGATAGGCTTCTTCAATAATTTTTGCCATCTGTCGCGAACCTAGCATGCCTGCTTCATCGACAACCAGAATATCTTGTTCTGTTAATCGTTCGTAACCGTATTCCCAATACCAAAGTCGATTGGCAACGGTATGACTGTGAATGCCGGAACCGCCTTCTAAATTTTCAGCGGCAATGCCTGACAAAGTTGTTCCCTGTACGCGATAACCCTGTGCCGACCAAACTTCCCGCGCTGCACCGAGCAAATAACTCTTGCCCGTACCGGCATAGCCAATCACACAGGTAACATCACCGGCTTCAGTGATATGTTTAAGTGCCGTGCGTTGCTCAGGACTTAAGTTTTTATTTAGCGCGACTTGCATCCTTTTTTGTTCAGATACCTCGTGCTGCGTCCTGTGCGCGTGCGCTACCGCTTCGTGAATCATCCGGGTTTCAAGAGCTAACATAGCGCGCGTGGTAAAACGATCGCATCCTTGTTTATCCTGACCCAGATGCACTAATTCGGGATCAGATTTTATCTTTTCGTAGACAGCTGTAAATTGCGCAGCATCGACCGTATGACGGTGCACAAAACGAGCGAGATCTTGGTAGGTAAACGTGGACTGTTGATGAGTGATGGCCGTCAATGCTATCTGAGAATCTTTGAATAAGCGTTTGCCATTACGCTGAGCCAGTGTCTGATGTTCAGCCAAGCGGGCCATAGCGTGTTGTGCTGCTTTGGGCCCAATTTTACTTTGCGCTTCGAGGTTGATGCCTTGGGCTTCTAGCGTTCGATGATCAATGCGAAGATCAAACCCTTCTTTGATCAAGGCCAAATTGCAATGTTCTGCCCACTGTTCGCGCCAGACTTTCAAAAGCGCTTTGTTATTCCAATCTCGATTTTTTTGTCCAAACCCCTCGGGTGTGAGTTCACGCAGGGTCAGCATCACGTGCCCATGGGGCTGATCGTCATTGCCTTTATGTCCACGGTGAAACGTCACATCCGCTACCATGCCTCTTTCAACAAATTCTTTTTGAACAAATGAGTTTAATAAATGCCAGTTTTTATCAGTCGTTAATTCTCGAGGTAAGGTGATGTTAATTTCTCTCGCCAGTTGCGCATCTTTTCGTTTTTCGGTTCGTTCAACTGCGTTCCAAAGTTTTTCACGATCGCATAACCAGTCGGGCGCGTTTTTTGGAAGTAAAATATTTTTGAAAATGACATCACTTTTTTTTGTAAAATCGTGAATTAATCCAGTGCGATCATCGATGAGTTTTTCAGCAGAACGATAAGCACTCGCAGCAACGCTGGATCGTCCTTGAGTTCTTGAGACTAATTGGGATGAAAAGTGATAGATAGCCATTTTATTTTTGTAAATTTTGGCGAATAGTATCAAAGCGTACGTTGCGAAGCAACGTATAAGCGCGCACTTCATTTGCCAGTGGGGCTTAGCGAACTACTTATTTCTATTCAAAGTAAAATTTTACTATTTGTTTGAATTTTATAAAGACGTTTGGGTAAGATAAAAAACTGTACGTCAATAGTAGATGGTAGAAGTGAATAAGAAATTAAAGAAACTTGAAAATTTAAAGAAGAAACAAGAGCGACTAAAAGTTCGAATTCAAACGTTAGAGGCAGCAGAAAAATTGCGTGAACGAAAGCGTGATACTCGTCGAAAGATTTTAATTGGCGCTTATTATCTGGATAAAGCAATTCAAGAAAATAAATGGGATGGCATAGTCAAACGGATGGATGTTTATTTAACCCGAAATTCGGATCGAGTGTTGTTCGATTTGAAACTTTTTTAAGGTGATTCACTCAGAGAGAGACATTAGGGATCAAGCTATTAGCTTGGTTAAATTTAATACAACTAAAACCACTAAAAATTAACCAAGATTAAAATTAACCGGAAATAAGGCCTCTAAGCGCTTTAAATTGGGTTGACCCCAGAATGGGGCATCCAACGTGCTAGCGTCGCTTAGAACGCATTTTATAGGCCTTGGCGTGGATGTTTGTGGACGCATTGGGTTTGTATTTGTAATTGGGTGTTTAATATCAGTTGTTTCAGTGCCTTCCGACCTCTTGATCTTTTGTTGTTTAAAAATTGAACGATTCACACCTTGTTTTTAAAAAATAATCTTCCAATTCTCAACCGCGAGTTAAGTTCAATGTAAATATGCCCGTTAAAGGCCTCTATTAGCCTTTCAGAGCGATTTAAACGTCGAAATGGTAGGTACGGATGGTTAGAACGTTTATCGGCCTTATAGCGCCTCTACGCGCCTTCAAATTGAATTGCTAAATTTTAAATTAATTTTTGTTGGGCTGTGGTTCTGTGGTCAAGAGCCGTAGGCGGTCCGAGCAGCGCGAAGGGCTTGTCCACAAATCCATCAGCTTGGGGCGCTGTGATTGTGGGTAACTCGTTAAAAAAAACGAGCCGATTGAGTTTTCTAACTGCGTTCAAAAAATAGACAAAACAGGCCGTTTTAGAGTTATCCACAGAAAACAGCGCTCTACTACAGGTTCTTAATACAGGTACATACAGGTATACCTTATATAGGGTCGTCCAATTATGCGTAAAAGGTCGTCCAATTATGCGTAAAAAGAGCAAAACGGTCGTCCAATTATGCGTGGATAACTTTTGAAATTCACAAAGTTATCCATAGACCTCTAGATTTAAAAAATAGAAATTTATCAGTATGAGTATTTACTACAGTATTAGTATTTATTTATACTACGCGTTGCATGAATTTGATTTTACATTTAACCGCGAAAAGGAATAGGCTTGAATCAAGAGAACATTGAGAAGCTCATAAACCAAGCGCTCTCGCTCGAAGAAGAAGAGGTAAGAAAGGCAGGCGCCTTGGGCTACATGGCTAGAGTTTTAACGCAAGCTACCATCCCTCATAGTAATCCTGGTGCGCCCGTTTTTACTCGTACGAACGGTAATCTAAGTTTAGCTATTTCTGGACATCCAAAAGTTGGATTGCCCTATGGGATCTATCCAAGGCTGCTTCTAAGCTGGCTAGTCACAGAAGCTGTTCGAACAAAGAGTTCAGAATTAATTTTAGGAGCGAGTTTAAGTCAGTTCATGTCTGAGCTTGCTTTACTGCCTACTGGGGGTCGATGGGGTACGATAACTCGTTTGCGAGACCAGATGAAACGTTTATTTAGCGCATCTATTTCTTGTATTTATGAAAATGATCTTGTTTCTCATGGTATCGGATTCAATGTCGCGAAAGAATATCACTTATGGTGGGATCCAAAGAGGCCGGAACAAGCAAACCTCTGGCAATCAACCGTCACATTAGGAACGGACTTTTTTAATGAAATTATTGATAGACCTATCCCGATTGATATGCGTGCCGTGAAAGCCTTGAAAACCTCTTCAATGGCTCTGGACTTATATTGCTGGCTAACTTATCGCTTCAGTTATTTACGCAGAAAGACAGAAATACCCTGGCTATTGCTCCAAAGCCAATTTGGTTCAGACTATGCAAATACAAAGCAAGGTCGTTATGAGTTTAAGCGTAAGCTTTTCAATCAATTGAAAAAAGTAGCCATCGTTTATCAGGGAGCCTCGGGTGTGCAGGAAGGTAAATATGGCTTAGTGCTAATGCCTAGCGTGAGTCATATTATATCTTCATAAGAAGTGTTTGTTTATACTTTTAAAGTAGTATTTTACTATACTTAATAGTAAGGATTCTCATGAAAAAAATAGCGGTCATTAACCAAAAAGGTGGGGTTGGAAAATCAACAATAGCCGTAAATCTTGGTTATGAGCTTGCTGTTTTTGGAAAAAAAACTTTACTGGTTGACTTGGACCCGCAGGCGCATAGCTGTGAAATTTATAAGCAAAACAGTGAAGTTAGGTACACGGTTAAGGATCTTTTTGTAGATCCTAAGTTTGATATATCAAAAGTAATCATTCCTGCTTACGTTAAGCGTGAAAGATTGAATGACTTGGATGTCATTCATAGCAATATCTTGTTTGCCAAGGTTGCGGAACAAATTTCTTCTAGAATACATCGCGAAAAAATATTACACAATTATTTTCGCAGACTGCCATATGATTATGTCATCATGGACTGTCCACCTAACCTGGGTGTTATCACAATTAACGCAGTTTATACAGCAGATTTGATTTTAATACCCGTTTCGTATGACAAAGGTTCTTTGGATGGGATGGCAGATTTAATAGAAACAATCAAAGAAGTTAAAGAAGCCTCTGATTCAACCTATTTGATAGTGAGAAATCTGTATGACGCAAGAAATAAACAAACAAATACGTACATTAATTCAGAGCTTGAACCCTTTATGAAACATACTTTGTTTGTAAAACTCAGGAAAGTTGAATCTTTAAATCAATCTCGTATTGCTGGAGAGCCTATACAAGTATACGACCCACAATCAAAAGGAACTGTTGATTATAAAGAATTGATGCTGGAGTTAATTAAACATGTCTAAATTAGCCAATAAAGCTAAAAGCAGTAAGCTAAAAGAAAGTCTTCAACAGATGTCTTTGGATCAAAAACCGAAAGAAAGATTAATTAGGCAAGTTAAGCATAAGGAACATCCACGTAGTTACCGATTAGATCCAGAAATCATGAATACTTTAAAAAGTTCGCTCGATAGAATTAATGAGTTAACACCTAAAAAAGTGAGTGAAGCAAGATTGGTTAAAGCATTGATTTGGTTGTCTAAGGAAATAAGCGAAGAGAAGATTCTGAAAGCCTTGAAAGAAGTCTGGTAATAGTATTTATTTATACTTTATAAGTAGTATAAATAAATACTATTAAAAAATTAATTTGTAACACTAAAAGACTTAGAGAAACCTAAACCTTGCGCCAATTTATTTCAAAAATGAATGGTGCTACGATGCTCCCGTTTTGGTTAAATTTAAGTTTTATTTGAGATCTTCAAGATGATTTTTATAGATTGCCTAAATTTGTTCAATTTAACCGCGTTGAGATATGAAACATAAAGCAGATCAGGAACATCATTCTGAACAAGCTTGCAAACTGCCAGGAATTTTAACGAAACTCATGAAACAAGCGCATTTAGATAATGCACAATTGAGTTATCACACAGGCGTCCCTATCACCACGATCAGTCGTTTACGTAACGCTACGGACAGCAACCCAACGATTGCGACGTTAATCCCTATTGCTAATTTTTTTGGCATCAGTGTCCATCAACTGATTGGCGAAACCGAACTCTCAGAGGAAGAGTGTTCCATGGCGCGTTTGCATCACCTACAAACAGTTCAGATTCCCATCATTACTTTGCAACAAGCAATTGATCCAATCATTTTGAACGAGGAAACCGTTCAGCATTATCGTTGGATTAGCAGTAGTGCGGCATTGGGAGCAGGCGCGTTTGCGATTGTGTCGGAAGGATCTCAGGCGATACCGCATTTACCTTCGGGCGCTGCGATCATCTTCAGTCGATCCATTCAACCTAAAGACATGGATTACGTGGTGGTTCAAATCAAAAAAGATAAACCACCGGTATTACGTCAATTTTTAGTAGAAGGCTTTGACTGTTATTTGAAATCTTTGATTGATTCTGAGGTGATCAAGTTGGGTAAACAGTCAAAAATAGTAGGCGTTATGGTCCAAGCACTGATGGACTATCGGAAGCTCGATGAGGAAAAATAATGACAGCATTTTATGATAAAACGGCGCAGCTCAAACAGTATATTGTATTTTTACTCAAGCAAATCGAAGCCCTGCTTGAAAACAAAATACATCCGTATTCCATGAAATTTTGCGGGACGCGTCATTCGAGAAAACACGGACATGATATCTGTATCGTGCAAGTGATTCATAAAAACATTTGGCCAGAACTCACCGCAAAAGAAATTATTCAAAACCCTGATTTAATCAAAAATTTTTCACCTGAAGACCTTGTAAAAATTGCGAAAATAGACAGCAAGATTGAGACAGAGATGAATCAATCAGCCTATAAAGTTTTGGAATTCAATCACGATCAAACTGTTTTGATTCAACAAACTGGAAAAGCTTACGTTCATTCCGTGTCGTGTGAATCCATCGCTCAGAATAAAATGATATTGCGACGACTAAATTCTGAAGATGCCTACTGTATTGGTTACATGAACGGTACCAACCAAGTACAAAAGACGAGGGAGGCGATCCAAAAGATGAGTCGGTTTGGAAAGATTTGCAATGCGTTTAAACGATTTTCAATCGTGAGCTAGCTATGGCTTACGCTTTATCCAATACGTCCCAACGAACGTTTAAATTTTTTCACCTGTTGGCTGTAACCTCCATTACGATCCAATTGGCTTGCAATTGCATCGTTGGCAAATTCACCACATTTTTTTATGGATTTTTGCCCGCAAGCGCTTTGATTTATCCCGTTTGCTATGCCTTGGGCGACATCATCGCCGATGTGTATGGATACAGTCTTTCTAGGGAACTGATTTGGTTAAATATTTACGCTCAAATTATATTTGGCGTTATCGTTAGCATTGCATTGCTGTTACCCTCACCTCAGTTTTGGTCCTTTCAGCCCGCAATAATAATTTGGATAACGGATGACCTCGAATAAATACAACGCATCGTTGATCATTTCTGCCTGCGCTATGGACACGACCTGGCAATGCCCAGGGTGCTTAATAAAATCGCCATACTGAATGAATAAATTCAAACGGGGTTGGTAAATTGCAAGCAGATCACTGTCTACCAAAGCCGCCGTAAACCCCAACCCAATGACAACGCTTAATGATCGCTGATAATCTTTTAGCATCGGACTGAAACTCGCTTGATAGGAACAAGCGATCTCTCAGAGAGTCGCTATGCTCATGAAACATTTTGGCCATCGTGGCCCCAAAATAAATTCGCATAACGCGACTAGTAATGGACCCGGATCGTCCTGCGCTCACAGTGCCGGAGACCCCTACGGCAGTCACCCTAACCGGGTGGCCTTCGGGGCCGTCGTCATTGCTCTCACAGTGACTTGACGGCATGACGCGTTTCCTGCTTCGCCCGTCAACGCACGCCTTCCGGGGCTTCTCGACTACGCCTTCGTCTCTCCATGTCTCGTCGATTGAGAATATCAGCGAGGCTAGAAACATCATTGCGATCCAGTAATCTACCCGTTAATCTTGTTGTGTGAGTGGTCATATCAACTCCTGAATAGTTGGTCTGTTAAATGTTGCTGAGGCCTAGCCGCCTCAGCAAACGCTCATATATATAACAAAACGATTTATTATATATGGTACGTAATTTGAATTATATATGAGATATTGTCAATATCTCTTTTGGATTATTTCAATTTCCACGAGTACAAAACGTCTTCTAAATTACCGTAGCAACCTATCCGACCCAAAATGAGCGTGTGCGCGGTAAAAAATAGTCGTTGAGGCTTGACTGAATTCAGCAATGCATAATTTTCAACGTTGTACTGCAAGGTGATATGAGGCTTAAAGTGTCTCAATACATGTGGAGTTCCATAACTCTGAATCAAGCTGCGCTGTTCAGCATTCCAATCTAAATTAGGATCTAAAAATATTGACAGCGTTCCTGATCTTTTTATGGCTAACGTCTCAACTATTTTTGTGTGAAGTGTTTTTAAAATGTCTCCTAACTCTAGATTCCAAAACAAATGCCCGAATGAAATTTCAAGGTGATCGTGAAATTTAAGCGGAAAAATTTGAATGGAGTCAGCTAATGAGGTTAGCTGACTTTTTATCGTTTCTAATTCTACTTCTTGAAAGAAACCTTGGAACAAACTGATGTGAAATAAATTACCAACCTGCGTCGTTTGACCGAGTGAAGAAACGCTCTGACTCAGCCGATTGGCTTCGTTTAAAGCGTCTTGATCGGGCAACAGCGCAATGGTTAAAGCAATCATGCGGATTCAAATTCATGGATATTTCGATCACTATTTAAATCAGCCTGCTTTTTTCTTAAAGCGAAGGGATTGTAGTTGACAGCATGGTCATACAGATCAACACCCTCTTTTCGGATCAAAAAATTTCTAAAAAGAGCAGACGGAACCATTAATAAAATGACGTATAGGCATTTAACCGACCAAGCAACCCACACCAATTGAAGGATCGTTTTAAACGAATACAGGGTTGAAAACGTGCAGGTATAGGCGATCATCACTAACAGACCTTCACTGATCACCGAAGCGAATAAACTCCTCAACCAAAAGCGTTTTCCATACATTTTG
>JABDAQ010000040.1 GCA_013289115.1 Gammaproteobacteria bacterium | reverse complement strand
CTTAATAATACACAGTAATGGTAAATTCTTTGCTTCTATCAATTAATTTTAAAAGTTGAGCATGACGTGAAAATAATTTCTGGAAAATCGTTTCAACCACAAGGTCAGTTAGCCTTGATCGTCAGCCGTTTCAATCACAGCATTACAGAAAAATTACTCAGCGGTGCTTTAGAACGTATCGAAGAATTACAATTTGATTCTGAGCGATGCACGATCATTTGGGTGCCTGGCGCGGTAGAGATAGGTATTGTTGCGCAGCGGCTCGCGCGATCAGCGAAATATCAAGCCATCATTTGCTTGGGAGCGGCTATTTGTGGTGAAACGGATCATTATCGTTATGTCTGTCAACACGTGACTGAAAATTGTCGTACATTGGCACTGCAGTACGATATTCCAATTATCTTTTCAGTATTGACAACACAGACCGTAGCACAAGCCGAAGACAGAGTAGGTGGCCGTAAAGGACACAAAGGGCGTGAGGCTATCGATGCTGCTTGGGACATTATGTCAGTGTTAGAGCAGCTCTCTATCGATTAAAATTAATTTAAATTAATTTTAAATCTAGACATGAGTTTCAATATGTTGGTATGATCATTTATGTTGGATTTCGAAAAGTAATTTAAAAATAAAATTATAAGGAAGTTATTATGGATAACCCCCTGCCGTCCTCTTCTGGTTCTAATAAGAATAATCCTCAAGAAAAACTTTTCCTTGCTATTTCGCATAATAATCGTATTGAGATACAACGTCTCACAGAAATATTAGGTCACTCAGGCGACTATGCCTTTGATGTTTTTAATGATGGATTGATGACGCGTGTCTTAAGGAAAACCAGAGCACCGGGATTGTTCAAGTTTATTCTGGAGTTAGCTAAAGCTAAAATAACAGATTCACAATTTTCTGACTGGATCAACGGAGGTCCAGGTAATAAACCACCTTTGATACGTGCCTTGGAAAAACACTTATTTAATGAAGCCCTTTTACTCATTAAATACGGTGCTGATGTGCGTAAAAAAGATCCGAACACTGGAAGAACTCCTTTGCTTGTAAGTGTTGTTTCAGGAGATTTAGATTCTGTTAAAAATATTATCGCTGCGGGTGCTGCTCAAGATCTAGAAGTGGCGACGTTTGGGGAAGGAATGCTGCCTATACATTATGCAGCGCGTAACGGTGAGCTTGAAATTTTCAAATTTCTTTTAGAAACAAAAAAGAATTTTAATGCATTTACCGCAAGGCAAAAAGACTCATCTTTAATGCTTGCAGCTAAGGGTGGGCACTTAAAGATTGTGGAGGAACTACTGAGGTATCCAGGGATTCATCCTAATCATCGTAATAATTTAGATCGTACCGCTTTGCATGAAGCTGTCTTAGCTAAGCATGGGGAGATTGTAAAACTATTATTAAAAGCGGGTACTTCTTTATCAAATACAGGTGGATTCGGAACTAGCAATAGTGTTTTACACGACGCAGTTGTTACAGGTGATAGGGAGATTGTTCAGCATATTATTTCGCAGATAATGAAAGAGTATGCCGTCGATCCAAATATGGCATCTTTTTTACTTGATGCGCGTAATGACTTGGGAAATACCCCATTCATGTTGGCAGCGCAGAGCGGAAGGATTGATCTCATAGAATTGATGCTAGAGACAGGGTTCATTAATAAAGAGACTCTTAATCAGCATAATTATTCTGGGTTAACTTCACTGCATCTGGCGTGTAGAGAAGGCAATGAGGCAACTGTAAAATTTCTTTTAGAGAAAGATGCCAATGTTTTACAGAGAGCGGAAAATGGACCTTCTGTTCTGAGTCAAGCAGTGATGGGTAATAATAAGGATATTCTCACTCGCATTCTTTCCTTATTGAAGGAGCATTTCTCTAAAGAACCCGAAGCATTTAAAAAAATGCTGGATGCTACAGAACATGATCTAAGCGATGCCTACGCCTACGATGCCTACAACAATAACGATAATTCATTTGATGAGCTTGAGCCAGCAACTTTACTGATGACTGCGGCAAAGAACGGTAAAGTCAATGCCATTAACGCTTTAGTTCAGGAGGGTGCCAATCTTGAAGTAACTCAGCAGAATTCGAAAAGAACTGCTTTGCATTGTGCCTGTGTTACAGGCAATGAGGCTGCTGTACGAAAATTATTAGAGTTTAAGGCGGATGCTTTAGCGAGAACAAAGAGTGGAACTACCTTACGTGAAGCAACAAAAAGCGATCCAACTATTTTCAAATTGATACTTGAGGCCTATGAAAAAAAATTAGGTAAAAATTCAGATGCTTTGCATGCATTGCTTAATGAGCTAGATACAGATGGAAATACCGTACTCATGCTGATCGCTGATAACCCGGGGTTTCCCAGTGAATTTTTTGTAAAGCCTTTATTAGAATTAGGCGCTGATCCAAATATCTTAAGTTCTCCTGACAAAATAACAGCGTTGAATGTGGCCATTGCACGAAGAGATAAAGGACTCGTTAAGATCTTATTGGAAGGCAATGCTTCACCCTGTGTGTCAGGCGCAGCGGCTTGTGCCATACATTATGTTGGGTTTCATAATAGTGTAGAAATCCGGGAGTTGGTTTTGGATGCAACAATAGAAATGTTAGCCAAACGTCCTCTTGCGGAATCAGAAAACCTATCCATTTTAGCGCTTAATTTACCAGATTCTCATGGGAAAACTCTATTGATGTACGCTGCTGAAAATGGTTCGCTATCGATGGTCAAAGGTTTGCTATCGGACGGTGCTGATATCAATGCTTATGATAAGCATGGCATGACCGCTTTGCATTATGCATTAAATGCTAGAAGGTTCAATGTGGTGCGTGTCTTGTTAAGTCAGAACAATATAGATGTCACTATTGCAACAGATTCTCATCAGACGGCTTCCAGTTTTGCGAATAGTATTCGCGTTGCTATCAACGAGAAATTAACTGCTTTGCAAACAAGACGCAATGATTTACTTGAAAGAATACAGAGATTACAAATTGGGCTGCAACGCAGAGAAGAGGGCGCTCTTGACGCGTTAGCCTCAGCTCAGGCAGAAGAAATTGATTTGAATACCCGAGAGCTTGAGTTGAAATCGCGAGCAGATGAGGTCGAATCAATCATTGCGACTATTACACAACAGGCATTAGTACAAGTGCATGAGGATGATGCGATCAGTGGAAATTTTCAAACCTGTTTATCGCGTAGAATCAAACGCAATGTGCCGAATGTTTCTTGTGTATTGGGATGGGAAGATATCAAAAAATTTAATCTAGATACTTCTGAAGATCCTCATAAAATCGTCATCGACAGTGAAAAATTTATAGATGAACTTCAAAATATGTCAGAAAAGGAGCGTAAACAAGCGCTTAAATTAGCTGATTTAGTGCCCGTAGTGGGCAATGAAGTTTCTAAGGTAAAAAACCTCATTCGATTTCAAAAATTAAGCGAGCATTTCAAAGCGACTGAAAGGCTGACGAATATGATTGCCTCAGGTGTTATGACGAAGAAAATGTTTGCAGATTTATTAATGCGAGGTAGGTACGACAGTTTTCTTTTTAATGGAGGTTATATTCTTTGTTCAAAGATGACAAATCATCTTGCTGATCTTGTCTCGCGCGGTGAGATTACCAATATGGCGGTAAAAAAGATCCTGCCGTTTATTCAGCATCTGGATGTTCCTTTGTATTTTGTTGCTCTAGCACAATCCATGAAAGCATTGCATGATAATCCTAATATAAGCAACAGTCTTAATTTTGTTTCGAATGCAGGATTTCTTTTAGATACTTTGTCGCGTACTGCTCCGGGGGTAGCTGAGTCCGCTGGATTAAGCGTGGCTTATGTACAAGCGGCAGAACTAGCAGCAGAAGTAGCAGGTTCTGCTTTCGTCGTTGTAGGTGGAACAGCGTTTGCTATTAAGGAAGTATATAGTGCTTATGAGCAACTGAAAAAATATGAACAAGATTATGCGAAAGAACATAAGAGTTCTATTTCTTTCACAAAAAAAACCATATTGCTTGTGCGTGGTTTAGTGGGTGATTTTATTAAGTTCGAGCCAGGATTATTAGGCAGAGAGCAGATTTATCAAAAATCGATCGAGCAAACACGCGATTTTTTAAAAACACATCCGCAATTTTTGGCGTATGCGGGTGCTATGCAAGAACAGCTTGCCCTATGTTCGGAAGAGGACGTGCAGATAAGAGGCGATATAGAAAGAATGTCATGCAAAACGGAGATGGTAGAGATTCCGGATAATATCGTAAAACTGAATGAAACAACGTCTCTATTTTATGATAAAAATCACATAGCGGCTGATCTATTGTGCCCTCCTCCAGGAAAGAAGAAAGATTTATCACAACAAGATTCTCTTTGTAAGAACGCATTTGCTGTACGCAGTACAAATGCAACAGGAAAATTTTCTTTGATGATGCTGGGTGATGGGAATGATGTTGCTTACGGTTTGCCCAATGTTTCGACTGTATTTTTTGTTGGCGCAGGGCATAAAGATTGTCGCGGTGGCTTCGGACCGAACGGAGCTGTTTTTATTCTACAGGGCGAAAATATCACTGGATATTTTAATGGTGGAAGCGATGTATTCACAGGACAAAATGATTCTTTGAGCACTGTTTATCTGGAATCCACGTATAGTCCTAAAAATAAATTGATCGTTAATGCATACGAAGGTTTTATAGCCGAACAATCTAAGTTAAATGCAATAGTTTCAACAATTAAGTTTGACAACATAGCCTCTTTTCATAATGACCGAAGTAGCTCAGATACAATCATTGTTGGTTGCGATACGCGAAACGTAGAGGGAAAAGGTTTTGCAACAATCATCGTGCCAGAAGAAGATTGTGAATACCAAATTCGTTTTATTTTGCGTAATGCAACGAGATTACAGAACAAGGCAACCGATTATAAAAGTTTTTTTAAGTATGAAATATTTCCCAGCCCTGGCCATAGTATTTTTGAGCTGAGTAATAGTACAGGTAATACGCACTTATTTGAGTTTAAAAATCGAAGTGTGTTTGATCTGAACGTAGAAAAATCTACAGATGGAATAAGACATACATTTTCATTTTCTGAGCCGAATAATCAGTCTATTTCTATTGCTGATCCAGGGGGGAGTGCTAGTTATTCTTTTAAAGATAGTATGAAACTGTTGTTAAATGAAAAGGGCTGGATCGCTGTAGGTGTAAGCACAAAATCTGTATCTGAGATTATTATTTTAGCACATCAAGCCAGTGTGCCGATGATGATTAAACTAAATCAAACGGGTGAAGTATTGCATATAGGTGGCGATCACTTATCAAATGATCCGCATAGTAATTATACGAATCATTTAATAAGCAAAGGCTCTACTACTTATCAGATTTTAAAAAGTAACACGTGTTTGCCAGTTGTTTTGCATCGTGTGTTTAGAGATGATTCAGATTCAAAACTTGCCTTAGATTTAAGCGGATTCAATATAACGACCAAACAACTTGTGCTAACAGAATCTGGTGCATCAGTTTTACTAACCCTACCTGATAAGAATAATTGCAGACAGCAAATAGAGCTATCTAATAGAGTTGGATTTGATGAAATGGTTGTGTCTGCGAATCCAAACGATATAAAAAGGTTATATTGTGTTGTTGATCAAGTCTGTCAATTGCTTCCGTTGAAGTTTCCTTTTGATTTCGGCGTGAATGAGCATAATACACTGATTCTTACTACGCATAATCTCGTGATGGGCGAAAAGATATTTGTTAACACGCGGCTTGGCGCTTTTGTTGACTATGTTCGCTTAGGAGGAAATGATTTACTCATTACCAATGGATCTAAGTACATCTATGATTTTAATGTAGAACAACGGCATTTTGTACTTAAAGATTTTTATGCAAAAGATAAAGCAGAACTTTGGCAAAGTGTAACAATTGAGTGCACAGATCATTTTTTTAATTTTAGTGATCCGATTATACGCGCACAAACAGAGGAAGCTAAGACTTTAGAGTATTATTTGAAACAAAATGATCCGATGGAACTAGATTTTGCTCAAAATAAGCAAATGATAGCGAAGCCACCTACTGCAGTGGCGATAATATTGCCTCAAATTGGAAGAATTGAAGCAGATAATAAACACTCAGTAGAAGTGATGTCGCCTAAAATTACGGCGATTGGCGCGCGGCGTGAAGAAAATCAACTCGCATTGATGACAACAGATAGCGCGAATTATCTCGATCAATGGCCCTACTACGTAGCAGGAATCACGAGTGTAGTGATAGGCGGAGCGATTTATGCAAAGTGGCGGCGGGTAAATTTATTAATGGGATTCATGGCGGTATCAGTCACAGAGGCAGGATTTGCGGAGGCAGCAGAAGGTGTAGAAGAGAAGCAAGCATTGCGAGTGCAAGAGAGCAGGAAGCAATTTGACCGTTGTGCATGGAGTGTATTTGAAAGGGAAGGATTGGTAGCGTACTGTGAGAAGGGATTAGATGGAAAAGAGAAGTTATTGGTAGAGATATTTAGGGGAGTAAATCATGCGCAGTATCGAGGGAAAGACATAGACGGTTTAGAGTTACATTACAATCCAGCCACAAAGAAAGCGACGTTGTGTTGGAAGGAGCAAAGTAGAACGTATTGTACGGAATTAGGAGAAGTAGTTAGAGAAGGAAAATTAAGTGAACAGTATTCACCAGCACTTCAAAATTATATAAGAAAAGAACAGCATAGTTATATAAGAAAAGAACAGCATAGACGTGAAGTGGTTGCAGGAATAAAGGCGGGCCTGTTTAGAGAAATACTCACGCGGCTACTACATACAAAACTAGGGGATATAGGGAAAGCGTACAGATTCAACCTTTGGGAATACAATGATCTGGGAATTATGGTGCACAATATAATCGAACGGACGCGAGAAGGGAGAGGCAAAGAAGGGCTGTGTGCGTTTTTGATCAAAGCGAGCGCGTCGCACGAAAGCATACAAAATAGGTTGCCCGAGAAAGCAATACAGCCGATGATTCTATCAGCAGGGGTATTAGCAGAAGTGATACAGAGCTGCGGGGATATTGGGCTCTTATTTAGCAGTTTATGTCGACTCATGATAGAGCACGTACCGTATACAAGGATCAGACGCTGGTTAAGCCTGTTGCAACATGCGCCACTTGTCTATCTTGCGCTGACGGAGAAGGAATACATATCCTTTGGTATAAAGCTAAGCCTGCTGTATTCGGTCGAGCTAATAGAATACACGGGGCTACCGGCCGGACAATATCTCACTGAAGTAGTGCAGAAGTTTTTTGCTTTGCTAGGTGGAAATAAGCTTTTAGCGAACGTGCCGGAAGACGAAATGAGACTCAAGGCTATCAAAGCACGAGAAGAAGCGGCGGAAGCACGAGTGGCACGCGGGCAATGGGCGATCAAGCAAGCGAAAGAACTTAGTTGCAAGGCAGGGAGTGTGTTATATACCCTGACGAAAGAAGCCACTCAGAGTACCTTCGCTTTTTTTAAGACGGCGACCAATCCTTTTCAATCCTGGACACAGGATATATTTGAGCCGGATGATCGTTCTGTTGATGTTTTCTCTGTCGGAAGAAATTGCTAGATAATAATTTCGCTTCTACACTGTTTAGCTTAAATCTAAGTGTCGTGTGGATTTTATGCAAACTGTTTATATTGTCGACGGTGTGCGTACACCTTGGTTGAAGGTACGTAGCACACCTGGGCCTTTTTCCGCTTCTGATTTAGCTGTATATGCCGCACGTACATTGTTGTTGCGACAAACATTTGCAGCGCACGATCTCGATGAAATTGTTACCGGTTGTGTTATGCCGCAACCGAATGAAGCGAATATCAGTCGAATTATTGCTTTGCGATTGGGCTGTGGTCCGTATGTTCCCGCGTATACTGTACAACGCAATTGTGCTTCTGGTTTGCAAGCGATCGACAATGCTCGCTTGGATATTATGAGCGGACGCTGTGATTTGGTTTTAGCCGGCGGAACAGAGGCGATGAGTCATGCACCGGTATTATTTAGTACGCAGTTTATTCATTGCTTAGCCGCTTGGCGTTTAGCAAATAATTGGCAATCGCGTCTTAAGGCTTTGTGTCAATTTTCGCCTAAACAATTGCGACCTATTTGGGGTTTGTTACAAGGTTTGATCGATCCGATCGTCGGTTTATCCATGGGACAAACGGCTGAGGTATTAGCGCATCGTTTTGGTATTACGCGTCTGCAGGCAGATGAATTTGCTTTATTGAGTCATCAGCGTTTAGCGCGCGCGTACGATCACTCTATTTTTTCGAATGAGATCATACCCTTAATCGATTACGATCAACATTGTTATCAATACGATGATGGGCTACGCAGAGATACTAATTTAAGCAAATTACAAAAATTATCTCCTGTTTTTGATAAACCGTTTGGTTCAGTAACCGCCGGTAATAGTGCGCAGATTACAGATGGAGCCGCTTTTTTATTATTGGCAAATAAAAAAGCAATACAGCAGTATCAATTACCTGTATTAGCACGTTTAGTACAAGTAGCTTGGGCAGGTGTCAAACCGGAGGAAATGGGGTTAGGTCCTGTTCACGCGGTAGCCTATCTTATGAAGCAACAGAAATTAAATTTCAGTGATATTGATTTTTGGGAAATCAATGAAGCCTTTTCTGCGCAATTACTTGCTTGTTTAAGCGCTTGGCAAGATAAAAATTATTGCCAAACTCATTTTGATCACGACGCTTTTGGCGCTATTGATCTGCAACGTTTAAACATCAATGGCGGCGCGATCGCCATGGGCCATCCTGTAGGGGCAACGGGTGCGCGTATTGTTTTGCATTTAATTCATAATTTGAAACGTCAATGCGCACAACGCGGTATTGCTACGCTGTGTATTGGTGGTGGACAAGGAGGCGCAGTGTTAGTAGAACAGTGCTCGGAGGTTGTGTAATGGAATATACGCTTGGATTTTTTCTAGAGGAATACTGGACGTGTTTGTTGCTAAAATTGCTTGCGGTTTGCAATGTTTTTCTATCTCCGTAAAGATTTGTACTTTTAACGATAGATCCTCGAAAACTGCTTCAATGATCAAATCAGCGCGAGCTATGCCATAACCGAATACATCAGGTATTAAGCGGTCCAAAGCAGCCTCAACTGCACGTTGCGTTTTTAATCGACGTCTAAACAAAGCAGCAGCTCTTTGCAACCCGGCTGTTAAATAGTCAGCACTGCGATCCTGTAATGTCGTATATAAACCTTGCAGCGCACACCAAGCTGCAATATCAGCGCCCATTGTGCCGCCCCCGATCACATGCACATGTTTGATCGAAGCTGAGTCTATTCGACCTAACTCTTTCAAACGCTGGCGCAAAAAAAATACGCGCATTAATTGCTGTGCTGTATCGGTCGTTGCCAATTCTTCCACTGAATGCGCTTCATCACTCAATGCATTAGGAGCATTTACACCAACGCGTTGCCAATGCTCGAGTAAAGCAAATGGCGCAGGATACTGTTTGCGATTAATTTTTTTGCGCAATTGCCATGATAAATAGTGAGCAATGAGAGGACGAATATAAGAATGATTGGTGAGCCTACGTAAGAGTACAATGCTATTTTTTTTATTTAGAAACACTTTTTTTTGTGCATAATGCACAGCAGCCGTATGTAAATGACGCTCAGGTACGAGACAATCGATCAAGCCGATTGCTTTCGCTGCAAATCCAGATACTACACGCCCTTGAAGCATCAGCGGTAAAGCCGACAGCGCGCCTAATAATTTTGGCAAACGAATTGTACCGCCCCAACCCGGATGAATGCCTAATAAAACTTCGGGCAAACCAAGACGTGTTCTATCATCTTCCAACGCAATGCGATAACGACAAGCTAAAGCTAATTCTAATCCACCTCCTAAACAGGCCCCTCGAATCAATGCAACGCTTGGAATCGCCAATTCTGCTAATTGTGTCAATACATTCTGACCTTGTTGAATAAAATTTAGGAGCGCTTGTTCATCACCGGCTAGCTGTGTAATTAATTTCAGATCAGCGCCGACACAAAAATCTGATTTCTTTGAGGCGATGATTAAACCAGCAACGTTTGGATCCTGATCAA
>JABDAQ010000039.1 GCA_013289115.1 Gammaproteobacteria bacterium | reverse complement strand
GCAAGGTTTAGCACAGATCGAAGAGAAGGCATATTACGCTGAAGCGAAACAACGCGGAAGTCAATCTATCTTGAAACTTGCTTTAGCTTTCTGTGGAAAGCGATTTAAACTCCTTTATACTGATCGTTGAAATCACCCAACGCTTCAGCATTTCTGTCTTACTTATATCGCCTTTATATCTGTAATGCGGTATAAATCGCTTGCCGAAATGTTGAAGTGGGTAAAGGTAAACTTGTGTCGGTATATAAATAACCAGACGCCGACTCGGCAATACGATCGGATTCGCTTGCGTGTAACGACTCATGAAATGCGTAGCTTGACCTATCAATGTTACGTTAGGTAACTGCAAAGCGGAACGTACAAAGAGCCAACAAGCACTACTGCAATGTTCATCTGTTACTAAATAAACTTTCGCTTTGGGTGCATGCATAAGTTCAGATTGCCTATATGTTAATTTTGGCAATAAAGACACAGTAGAAAAAATAAATACTTTGCCTTTTAGTAACGCTGTTTGCATACGTTTAGCTAAATTCGCATCGCGTTGCATGCGCCAATAATGAACGTTCGCTTGAGACACACGATATGCGATACGCCAGGGTTTGTTCCAAATACTATTATTGCGTAGCGAAGCAATATAATTATCTCCATACAATGAACGCAAAATAGCACGGCCATAACGCGCATTACCGCCTGTATTACCGCGCAGATCTAAAATAATCGACGATTTATTACGAAAATTAATTATACGTTCTGCAATAGCGTTCAATGCATGCTGCGTATTTTTATCATCATGCGGCTGAAACGTAGGAATAGAAATCCAAATACTGTCTTGACCCAAGGTGCTTATAGAAAATTGTGGTTTTTGTTTAAAGGAAATTTTTTTAGAACAATCCTGTAAGTACAGATGTTCATCTTGAAAACCATCCGCGTAATAATGCAATACAGCGAGATAAGATTGATAAGAATGAACGCGTTGTGTGCGTTTTAGCGCTTTTATAAAGCCAGGTTGAAACCATTTCTGAAATGTTTTGCTTGCGAAACCTGTAGAGGCAGGATGATTTTCAATAATGGCTGTATGTATCGCTTTCAAATCAGTTTGAGCGAAAAAACGCCATGGCTGAATTGCCGTCTGTCCATTATAAAAATACAAAAAAAAGATAAGTAAAAAATAACGAGACAATTTCTTTCTGATCATGATGGGCCGTGTAGGGTTCGAACCTACGACCAATTGATTAAGAGTCAACTGCTCTACCAGCTGAGCTAACGGCCCTATTGGGGTGAACGATGGGGCTCGAACCCACGACAACCGGAATCACAATCCGGGGCTCTACCAACTGAGCTACGTCCACCATTATTTGCACACAACAAACGTGGCGCGCCTGGCAGGATTCGAACCTGCTACCCTCGGCTTAGAAGGCCGATGCTCTATCCAAATGAGCTACAGGCGCCTGTTCGTTCTAAATGCATGATCGGGGTAGAGGGATTCGAACCCCCGACACCCTGCTCCCAAAGCAGGTGCGCTACCAGGCTGCGCTATACCCCGGTATTTTTCCAGAGCAGACTAAATACGCTGCGCATCATACGCAAGCGGTATAGTAAGATCAAGAACACTTGGTTTCTTTTTGATTTACTATACAGAGCATGTATTCAGATCCAAGCAGAAGCTGTCGTCGTTACCTAAAGAATCATCCTTCTTATTAAGCTCATTAAAATACGAAGAATGATTTATCTTTTCTTTACAATACATTGAGTTAAATCCATCGTTCTGAGGCAGTTTTGGATTTTTTTCTTTCAAATTATTATTCATGTCCTTAATTTGTTTTGCTTCCTCCTTCACGGATTCCATCAATGATTCAATATTTTTTTCAATATTTTTTCTATTTTCTTCTAAATTACTTATTTTTATTTCTGATTTTTCCAATTTAGCGGAATGATCTAAATATTCCTGCGAGCTAATTATTAGCTGGTCAATTAGTAACTTGTCAAAGTCTAGAAGCTCTGCTCCTTTTTTATAAAACTCTTTTAATTCATCATGTAAAGACTTAATTGATTCATCATTATTCAGAGTAGGCTTTATACTTTCAACATACTCATAACATTGATTAGGATAAACAACCTTTTTCAAGAGAGTTTCTATTTGTTTCTCTTTGCTCCAAAAAAGAGAGAAAATGCCCGCACCCAAAGGCATGAGATAAATCCAACGTTTAAAGCGAGAAAACTTTCTTACCGCAGAAATAACTTCTTTATTACAATTCGATTTTTCTGGTGATTTCTGCGTTTCCAATAAAACATTCTGATACCAGGGGGGAGATGATATTGAATATTCTTTTAAACTTGCAACTAAACTTTTAACTTGAGAAACGATTAATTTGTTTTTTTCCTCATGTGTTTCTTGATACTCATCCCTTATTGTATCTTTTTCAGAATCAAGTTTTGCTAACTGTGTCTCTTTTTTCTTTTGCAAAACTTCAGCTAGCAGAAAAAATTCACGCCAAGCCTTTTTAAAGCTATCTGTATAATTCTTACTTTCATCCAAAAACTGTGACCGCAAATTGTTAATTCCCTTGTTAATTAAACATAACTTAGCATATTTAGATTTGTTTTCTGTCGACAAAATATCATCAGGACTCTTCCATAATTCTTCCTGAAACTTATTTTGAATCTGTAATAGACGATCAGATAGACCGCAGCAAAACTGGTCGTAGGCATTTAAAAAAGCAGCAAGATTCTCTTGCGTAATATAATGATTGTAAAATTTATCAAAGATTGCTGCTTTATTACCAATCTGATCATGATCATAAATCTTGGAAATGAGTTCAAGTAAGTTTGAGCGTTTGCTACGATAGCTATCGCTAGCTTCTACATTTTTACTAACTTCAATGAAATTAAATTGATTAGCTGGTTCATTATAAAACTCTTGAATATTAGTAGTCTCATGAATGCTTTTTTCCAATTCAAAAGATTTAATTTTTAATTCGCTATGAATTGCCTCTAACCACTTGACAATTTGATCTGGATTCGCTGGAAAGGGTGTAAAAATACTCGGTAATAATTTTTCACTCTCTTCCAAAAATGATTCTGGGTTCTGTTCAATGTCCGCTAATTTTTTAAGCAATTGTTCATTTTTTCTTTTTTCACTCTCTTCCTGAAATGCCTGAAGTACCTGATCATTTTTTTTATTCTCAACCTTAAGCTTCTCTGCTTCATTTATCTCTTTAATTTTTTGAGTCAAAAATTCAGCACATTTTTCTGGGGCATATCCCGGGTGTTTTGGTAAAGAATTAAGCGCTACATCAGAATAGTAAAAAAAATTTTCACAAAGATCTTTTGATAAAAGGCGGGGGTAAACGCCATAATCTTCACTAGAAAGAAATAGATGATCTTTTTCATCAGAAACAAGCTTTCCCTTACCTGTAGCTTCATATATGTATTGATAATCTTCTTCTATGTGCAATGTTTCAAAGATACTTGCTACTTTTCCAAATATTCTTTTATTATCTAACTTAGATGAACTTAAAAATTTATCCTCATTAAGAGAGAGTATTTTAATATGCTTGATCAATAAAAAGGCAAATACTAATAGAGATGCACGAAAATGACTCTGGATAATTAATTCTCGATCTAAATTTAACGAAACTTTTAGTTGGTCCATTAATTGAATTAAAAAGTCTAAATAATCATCCTTCCGGCCACGCTTTTTAACTTTAATCTGCTCTCCAAGTTCTTTAAAATTCTCTTGAAGTAAATTTATTGAATTCTTTGGATTTTCTAACCAATTATTTATCCAATTACTTTTTTTAAGCTTAGGCTGACGCATATATCACCTCTTTACAGTACACTCGCGAGAATATCTAAATAATTGTTAGGAACATAACCGGCTTAAACCTATTCTGTCAATTAAATAATAAATAATGTGCAATAATTTATTTCACTATAAATATTCTTGCATTACGCAAAATCTGTACATTTGCCGTATCTTGCCATTACATGCTATAAAGGGCGAGTTCACTTTTATTTTTATCTGCTTAAAGGGGATCCTCATGTTGCATCTGCGTCGCATCTGTCTTTTCCTAATTTTGCCACTCTTGGTTGCCTGCGGAAAAGCCCAAGATCAGAACGCACATCAGGCTGTACCTTCGTTTCAAGCGGGAAAAGATTATCAAATTATTTCTACTTCGGACATCATTCCTGTTGCAGAACCAAAACAACAGGTACATGTTGTTGAATTTTTTAGTTATGCGTGTCCGGGTTGTTATCGTCTTGAGCCTCAATTGGAAGCATGGTTAGCTAAGCAATCGAATGATGTGATCTTTGAACGTGTACCTGTTGTCTTTAGACCTGATTGGCAAAATCTAGCGCGAATGTATTACATCGCACAAATGCTAGGCGTCGAAAAAGCGCTTACTCCTGAGATTTTTAAAGCAATTCATGCGCAAAATAAAGATTTAACGAACGCTGATGCGCAAAAACAATTTTTCAAAGCGCACGGCGTTTCAGAAAAAGATTTCGATAGTATGGCGGCATTCTCGCCTGGCATCGATGCACAGCTAGTACGTAGTGATACCTTAATGAGTAATTACAAAATAGTGGCTGCACCGACGCTCGTCATTGATCAGCGCTTTAAACTTAATCCTGCTATGACTAATGGTGAGCCACAACGCTTTTTCCAAGTGCTCGATTACTTAATTCAAAAAGTTAGAAAAGGTGAGAATTAAATTTGACTGACTTGGTTCGCATCCGCAATCTGCATTTTAAGCGTAATGATCGAATACTATTTGATGGAATTGATCTGGAGGTCCCGCGTGGCAAAATAACGGCTATCATGGGTCCTAGCGGTTGTGGTAAAACAACGTTATTGCGTTTGATCGGCGGTCAATTACAACCCGACTCTGGTACGATCGAGCTCGACGGTCAGCGCGTGGATCATTGTCCTAAAGTACAGTTATACAAAATACGACGTGAACTGGGCGTTTTGTTTCAAAGCGCAGCGTTGTTCACCAATATAACTGTTTTTGATAATGTAGCGTTTCCATTGCGCGAACATACACAATTGCCTGAAGCCATGATTCGTTCTATCGTATTCATGAAATTGCATGCGGTAGGTTTGCGCGGAGCAGCTTATTTATTTCCTAATGAATTATCCGGTGGTATGGCACGTCGTGTCGCGCTGGCACGCGCGATTGCCTTAGATCCAAAATTGATTTTGTATGATGAGCCATTCGTCGGTCTGGATCCGATTGCACTTGGCGTGATCGTTAAATTAATTCAACAGCTCAACAGCGCGCTTGGAATTACTAGTATTTTAATTTCGCATGACGTGTATGAAGCAACACGTATCGCACATGTTGTTTATATTATTGCTAACGGTCAGATTATTGGCCAGGGAACACCTCAACAATTAAGCTTGGATCAAAATCCACAGGTCATACAATTTATGCAAGGACTGCCCGATGGTATCGTGCCGTTTCACTATCCAGCACAAATTTATCTTGACGATCTACTTGATTGATTAAAAATATGTTAGCTAATAAATTATGCGCATTAGGTCAAATTGGATTGCGATTCCTGGTTCACTTAGGTCGAGCGGGCTTATTTCTAAGCCAGATTTTACTGCGCAAACCACGTTTCTTAAAAAATACCCCTTTATGTATTCAACAACTCTATTTTATTGGCGTCTTATCCCTCATCATCATTATTTTGTCGGCTTTATTTATAGGTATGGTGGTAGGGTTACAAGGATACCATACCCTCAATAAATTTGGCGCCAGTCAACAATTGGGTCAACTAGTCGCATTAAGTGTGGTTCGTGAATTAGGGCCTGTTGTCACTGCTCTATTATTTGCAGGTCGTGCTGGATCCGCCATAACCGCTGAAATCGGTCTTATGAAATCAACTGAACAACTTTCCATTATGGAAATGATGGGAGTCGATCCGATCGAACGGGTTATCTCTCCACGTTTCTGGGCTGGCTTTATTAGTTTGCCTTTATTAACAATCATCTTTGATGCGGTAGCTATTTGGGGCGGCTATTTAGTTGGCGTAAAATGGTTAGGTGTCGATGGTGGAACTTTCTGGAGCACCATGCAAACATCGGTGGATTTTTACAATGATGTCGTCAATGGCATCTTAAAAAGTGTGGTATTTGGCTTTGTAGTAATTTGGATCGCCGTTTTTCAAGGGTATGCCACAATACCTACCGCAGAGGGAATTGGGCGCGCTACAACGCGCACGGTTGTTCATGCTTCGCTTGCCGTGCTTGGATTAGATTTTGTATTAACCGCCATTATGATGGGAGGATGGTGATGAATAAAAGAATAATCGAGTTATGGGTGGGATTATTTATGTTAGTTGCTACAACAGCTCTACTCGCTTTAGCTCTCAAGATTAGTGGTTTAACCGGTAGTGTATTTGGTATGCATAGCTATCAGATTACTGCCAACTTTGATACTATCGGCGGACTCAAATTACGTGCTCCGATTACACTGGCAGGTGTTAGAGTCGGACAAGTAACCGATATTAAGCTGGATACCACACAATTCAAAGCAGTCGTTACCTTGCAAATTAATGATAAAAACAAATTACCTGCGGATACCTCTGCTAGTATTCTTACGGAAGGATTATTAGGGGCTAATTACATCAGCCTACAACCTGGATTTGCAGAAAACATTTTAAAAGATGGCGATTCTCTGCATGAAACTCATTCAGCGTTAATCTTAGAAAATCTAATTGGACAATTATTATTTAGCTTAAAAAATTCCGGAGAAAAAAAATGATGAAAAAATGGTTTATTACTTTATTCAGTTTTATTTTTTGTGTTGTAACGTATGCTGCGGTCGCTCCGATACCCTTATTACAAAGTGTATCAAGTCAGCTAATTTCAGAATTAAAACGCAATGAAGCCACGCTTAAGACTAAACCGCAATTGGTATACAACATGGTCATGCGAATTTTAGTACCGCATGTCGACACCGAAAGCATGGCTCGCAATGCGTTAGGCCGTTCTACTTGGCAAAACGCCACAACCGCACAGCAAGAACAATTCACACATCTATTCACTACCTTAGTTGTGCGTACCTATTCAAGTGCTTTAGCCGAATATACAGATGAACAAGTTAGATTCTATCCAAGACACAGTACAATTGGATCCGATCGTGCGCAAGTAGAAAGCGAAGTGATACGCGCGGGCGGTGGACAACCCATCTCTGTGCGCTATTTCTTAGTGCGAGCAGGATCAACTTGGAAATTATATGATTTTAGTGTCGACGGTATCAGTATGGTAGCAAGCTTTCGCTCACAGTTTTTAGAAGAAATACAGAAAACTGGCATAGATGGCTTGCTCAGAAAGTTAGCAGAACATAATGTTCAACAAAACTAAAGATTGCTTTACAGTATCGGGTCGCTTGGACTTTACCAATACACCCGATCTCTGGAAAAAAAGCAGAGACCTCATTGCGAGCAGTATCGCACCGATTTATATTGATCTATCAGCAGTCACTTATAGTGACAGTAGTGGCTTGGCTCTGTTACTAAGCTGGTTGAGCGTAGCACGCAAATATAATAAAAGGCTGTACTTTCGACAAGTACCGCAACAAATGCTCGCGATGATACGCGTCGTCGAGTTAGAGAAAATTTTACCCATAGAGACTTAAATAGTGGATAAATTTATTATCCGAGGTGGATACCCCCTACAAGGTGACGTACGCATTTCAGGTGCTAAAAATGCAGCCTTACCCATTTTATCAGCTTGTTTGTTATCAGAACAACCTGTGACCTTGCTAAATATTCCACATTTACATGATATAACCGCCATGATGGAATTATTGGGAAGTATGGGTGTTGAGTTTACAATCGGTGAACGTATGAGTATTGAAGTGAATTCGCGCACGATTGTTGATTGTTACGCGCCTTATGCTTTAGCGCGTAAAACACGCGCTTCTATTTTAGTCTTAGGTCCGCTATTAACGCGTTATGGTCAAGCGATCGTTTCTTTTCCAGGTGGCTGCGATATTGGTAGTCGTCCGATCAATTTACATTTGCAAGCCCTGCAAGCCATGGGTGTTCATTTAACGATTGAAAATGGATATATCAAAGCAAAAATAAAAGGACGGCTTCAAGGAACAAATATTTTATTTGATACTATCACGGTTACTGGCACAGAAAATGTCATGATGGCTGCTGTACTAGCCAAAGGTAAAACAATTATTAAGAATGCAGCGCGCGAACCCGAAGTCGTTGATTTAGCGCATTTTTTAAATGGTATTGGCGCAAAAATTTCAGGCCATGGTACGGATACCATTATCATTGAAGGCGTTACAGAACTAAGTGGTGGTAGTTATAAAATATTACCCGATCGAATTGAAGCGGCAACTTACTTAATTGCAGCTGCTTGCACACGAGGCTTTATTCGTTTGAAAAACATTCAACCTGATTTAATCGAAGCAGTATTAAATAAATTGCGAGAAGCAGGAGCAGATATTCAAATTAACCCTAACTCTATTGAACTCGATATGCGTAATAGACAGGCACGCGCCGTTGACATTTGTACTGCGCCTTATCCTGCATTTCCAACTGATGCACAAGCACAGATGATCGCTTTAAATACAACTGCTATAGGTTCAGGAACCATCACAGAAACCATTTTCGTACATCGATTCCGCCATGTAGAAGAACTCAAAAGAATGGGGGCCAATATCAAATTAATGGCTAACGTTGCTATTTGTACAGGCGTAGAAAAACTGACGGGTGCGCAGGTAGATGCAACTGACCTACGCGCCTCAGCAAGTTTAGTGCTCGCAGGTCTCATGGCTGATGGCGAAACTATCGTAGATAAGGTGTATCATCTTGATCGCGGCTATGAATGCATCGAGGAAAAATTAGCACAATTGGGTGGCAAAATTCAACGCGTTTTGAGATTGCCTGAAGAAATTTTAGGCTAATCTTTTCTCTTAACCTCTACACTCGCATTACTAACTTAAACGGTTGGCTGCTCTTCGCTTTGATATGCCTCTTCTTCATGCTCAAGCAAACTAATCAGTCGGAGTGATTTCTGTAGGATCAGAACCTGCTACACGAAGCCTTTGTTCCAGTTTGCGTCTCGTTTCCTCCCAAACCTGTGCCGCCCTTCTTGTAGACCTGCTTGTCGGCCTTCTTCTCTCAATAAATCTGCTAATGTCATCACTTTCTGGCTCCTCCGCTTGTACCTTATTGGCAATATAGGCCAGCATGTCTTTAAAATAACCTCGGTCTCCTATTTGTCTAACCACACTCTGTATGAACTCATCTTTTAATAATCGTCGCAAAATAGTCAAGAACTTTTTATCACAACTGTGTTTCAATAAAGCTTCCATTAAGGCCGCTAGTCCATACTTCAATTTACATCGCTTCTCCCTTTTATTCGTTCGTTTTACTTTTTTAAATGACTTGAGTTATGAGAAAATTATCTTAGTCTCCAGAGGATCTCTGGATTACCATGGCAAGCATCGTGTGTAAATATGCGTACGGATGAATCAGTCATGGTGCCATTGTCTAGAAGTTGGTAGATAAATCCTGGAGTTGATACGAATCGGCCTACGTCGATGATTCAATGCAACTTTTTTAAAATGTTTGCTTTTTTTCTCTGCAATCAATAAATAAACATTGCCTGTGTACGGTATGATCCATGGCAAAATGCGCTCCATCCATTCTAATTGTTTGAAATAATGTATATTTTGTAAGGGAGGACGAAAAAAAAAGCTTTCTATATGTTTTACTTCACCCTCTAGTGCGTGAATCCACTGACATATTTTGTCCGGACTATAGAAATGTCCTTGCCAGGGAAATACAGTAGCGTTGGATGAGAATAAACGCCAAAGACCTAAACTGCTATAAGGATTGAAAGACAGAATAAACAGATGGCCACGATCGGCTAGTACACGCCAGATTTCATTTAAAACCATTTTTGGATTCTGATCGAATTCCAAAATGTGCGGCAGAATAGCAAGCTGTACACTATCACTGGCTAGGGGTAAATCACAGTACGCACTTTGTAGATAATGATGATGAGGATTAGGAATAAGCGGTGTAGTACTCGCAATGATTTTATGTGGGATGGGACTGGCGGTTAAACAGTCTAATACTTGTGCGCCCAATTGTATTAAATGTTGACCACGATAGCGTGGTAATAATTTTTTCAATCGCTTATTTTCTACGCAGGATAAATAATCTAGATTCAAGGTTTTGATCCAATCTGGGTGTAACACTCATCGATCATTATATAG
>JABDAQ010000038.1 GCA_013289115.1 Gammaproteobacteria bacterium | reverse complement strand
ACTGTGATCGGTTCGGTCAGCATGCGTTTTTTTAAACTCATTGTTCCAGGAGACAGCGTATCGCTTTCATTAAAAGCTACGCGTGTCTATAAAAATACCCTTTATTTTTCTGGAAAGGCCAGCGTTCATCAAACCAAAATGGCGGTTATTCATGCCAGCATCACAAAATTAAAACTCGATGATATAGAAAATCCATTATGGTAAATAAAATAGCGATTTTAGATATGGTTTGGCAGACAGCCTTGGGTGATGATGTTGACTCGGTTTGGAATTTATTTTTGAAAGATGGAATTGGGATTTCAGAAACAGGTTTGGCTCAAATATCTAAACCTGGTACCGCTTCTGAAAAAATGTATGCCTTCGTCAGAAAGGATCTCGAACGTTTATTAAAATCGATGGGGCCGCAGCTAAATACTCGAAGAACTTGCTTGATCGTCGGCACCGGTTTTGGATCACGTTTAGAAGCAGCGGAAGAATCTTTAAGCTTTGATGATGCTTGGCTTAACAGTTTAGCCGATGAATTTAAATTGCAAGAAAGCATGCTGGTTTTAACAGCTTGTTCCTCGGGTTCAGATGCGATCGCTTTGGCTATGGAACTTTTGCAAGCAGGCTATACAGATGCCTGTATCTCCGGCGGCGTAGATGTGATCACAGCAGCTAAACAGTACGCCCATCAAGCCTTAGGAACTTTGTCAAAAAAACAATTACGCTCTTTCGATGAACAACGAGATGGCACACTGTTGGGGGAAGGCTCTGCGTTTTTTATTCTAAAAAGATCGGGGGAATATTCCATTAAACCTAAAGCCTGGCTGTATGCCTCAGGTTTGGCTAATGCAGCCTCTGGCTTAACGATGCCGGAGTCCAAGGGTCATAGTCTAGCTTTGGCCATAAAAAAAACATTGAAACAGGCTCAGTTGCACGCCGATGATATTGGTTTGATCCATGCACATGGTTCGGGTACCTATTTAAATGATCTGGTTGAAGCAAAGGCGTTTAGTTTATTTTCAAAAACAGCTATTACTTTTGCAACGAAAGGTCGATTGGGTCATACGCTGGGTGCAACCGGCGCGATTGGATTATTAGCCTTGATCCTTGCATTGCTGACGCAACAGGTTCCTAGCATTGCGCATCTGGCGACACCCATGAGCGCATTTCCAACGATACTCGCGCAACATAATCACAGATTACACAATATTCGTTATGGTATCAGCACAACACTGGGTTTCGGTGGATTCGATAGCTGTTTATTAGCAGGAATAGATTAACTTATAATCCAAGCGCCAAGCTTAGAATAAATACGTTTGGCTATTTTTGAAAAGATTTTTATGCAAAGAAATGACATGATGAGAGCCGCTTTACGATTCGACGAACCTTATCTGCACGCTATCGTCGAAAATGTAGAAGCCTTGTTGCATCAGAATAAAGTACTACATCGCTATTCGAATACCGATGATGTTGGAATAATTGTGTATGGTTTGGCGCGTCCTTTTATCTCGGAAGAAAAAATAATTAAGAGTTGCCGTAAAATAAAAAGGGTTTCACCGATGTTGTATGCAGTAGCCAACGCAGGTTCGCCTATTTCTGTAGTGTGTACCTTATTTAAATTACATGGGCCTACTTTAAATTTATCGATTACTTTAGAACGCGGCCATGCCATTGCCCGCTGTGTCGCACAGCAGTGGTTAGAAAACAATAAAGCAAGCTGCGTACTTCTGATCGCCGTATTGGCCAAAACTAAGAAAACATTTTGTGTAAAAACTAAAATTTTTACCAGGTTGTCAATGCAGGATGAAGCACGAGATTCTCTATGTTATTAGCGATTGAGTCGCTGTCTAAAAAACTAGATGCCATCATTCAGATCAATCCAGAAACTGATCCGGATAGTCTAGCATTCAATGCTGTACTAGAAATCTGGAAAGGATTTAAATTAGAATCAGAGCGCGCTGTTTTGATTATTTTGCCACACAGCAAAGATTTTATACTTCAATTATTTGCTATTTACAGTGCGGGACATATTCCTATCGTACTGAATCCAGCTATGCCCATTGAACGAATCAAAACGATCATTGCGTCTTTTGGAATCAATTTAGTGCTGGGATGTCAAGCATTCGATCAGCATTTAGATTATGTATGCTGTCATCATATAGGTGAAAAAAAAGTTTGGGTTTTAGGAAATCAAGCTCATATAGGACTCACACACGGGCATATTGTTCTGTCCACGTCAGGAACCTCGGGTACGAGTAAAGGTTGTATCTTTGAGTTGGCTCAATTACTTGAAAATGCCTATCAGCATTGTCAAGCGATTGGGCTGTCGGCTCAAGATACTCTCTTGATTAATTTACCCGTGTATTATTCCTATGCGCTTGTCGCGCAAGTTTTCGCAGGTTTATTAATAGGAGCTCAATTAATTTTAAGTGGGCTGCCTTTCAATTCAGCTTGTTACACACAAGCTATTAGAAAATATTCTATTACCAGCAGTTCACTAACACCCACTTTAACGCGCCATTTACTTCATAAGAAAAAAAATGCTTTTTCATCGCTGCGTTCACTTACAGTAGGTGGAGATAGTTTATCCGTACATCATATAAAAAATATTCGCACCGATTATCCGCAATTAGAACTGTATTTAACGTATGGATTAACTGAGGCAGGACCCAGGATTGCAACCTTGCCAGCACACGCAGTGGCAGCAACTCGATGGCCTTCAGTAGGTTTGCCTTTGGCTAATACGCGTCTTTATTTGTTTGAGCAAAACGCTTTAAACAAATGTTTGTGTATTTATTCCAATACGATTATGAAAGATACATTAGGTACAGCACATGGATCTTCATTTATATATCATGATAATCTTCGTTGGTTGGTTACAGGTGATTATTTTGAGCAAGATGATGCCGGTTATTTATATTACAAAGGTAGATGTTCTGATTTTAAAATCATTGCGGGTGAAAAAATATCCTTTCACACAATCCGCAGCATTTGTACAAAACAAGCCTGTATTCAATCTGTTGATTTTGCCTATCATTACGGTAATGAAAACGAATTGATTGCTTATGATATCGATTTAAAAATTAATGAGCGGTTTTCAGAACAGTTTCATACGATTGCGCGCAGCATCATGCGGCAATTAATGCCAGCAGAACGACCTAAGGTAATTACCCTGACCATCACCCATGATCAAGGATTGTTGCATTATAAATAAACAAGGAGTTAAACGTGAGCATGCCCACCTCTGTTGATCTCGTAGGCATTGGTATCGGACCATCCAATCTCAGTCTCGCTGCATTATCGACGTCATTGGGTAAATCACGCTTATTTTTCGATAAAAAATCTTGTTTTAATTGGCACTCAGGTATGCTTTTACCTTTTGCTCAATTACAGGTTCATTATTTAAAGGATTGCGTTACTTTAGTTGATCCGAGTAACGAATTATCTTTTTTACGTTTTTTATCTAAAAATAAAAGGCTTTATCAATTTTTAAATAGACATAATCCATTTGTGTCTCGAAATGAATTCAATCAATATTATCAATGGGTTATTTCTCAATTAGATTGCTTGCATTTTAACGCAAAGGTGCGACAAGTTTCTTTGAAGAAACAACAATTTCTGATCGAAACACATAAAGATAAAGTACATACGCGCAATTTAATATTAGCTATTGGGCAAAAACCTTATTATCCTAAATGCGCCTTGCCTTTTTTAAGTAATCGAGTGTTTCACGCCAATGAATACCTCACGCGCATACAGGATCAAACGCTCACTGGTTGTAAAATACTTTTAGTAGGTGGGGGTCAAAGCGGCACGGAAATTATTTATCATCTATTAAACACTCAAGTAAAAACGATTTATTGGGCGTCTAAACGCTTAAACTTTCATCCTATTGATAATTCATGTTTTTCTAATGAATATTATACGCCTAGTTATGCGCACACTTTTTATAATTTGTCTAAGAAAACACGTCAATCATTAATCGATCAGCAACTTTTAAGTAGCGATGGTATTTCTACGGAATTGGCTGATCAACTCTATCGCAGGATCTATGAATTAAAATTTATCGAGAAAAATGAAACTAAGATCTTTCTTTATCCGAGTAGCAATTTATTAAGCATCGCGTCGAGTGAGCAATCCTACTATCGAGCACAGCTTGAACATACAATGACGGGTACATCAATCGAATGTGCTGTTGATATGATTATTTTTGCGACAGGATATCGATTTGAATACCCTGATTTTTTAGAACCGCTTCGCCCTTATCTTAATTTTGAATCTGATCATCAATTGAAATTAAATTTTGATTACTCGATTGACGCTCGCCTTGATCAAGGTTGCAAGCTTTTCGTACAAAATGCAGGACGTCATTCACACGGTGTGGCTGATCCTAATTTGAGTTTAACGGCTTGGCGTAGTGCAATGATCCTCAATAGTATTATGAGTGATACCATTTATGATCCAAAACCGGATCATGCTTTATTTGAAAAAACATATAACTCTACCTATGTACAGAGAAACAACATAGATAATCACAGTTATGAAACAGCTGAAGAATATGTACACACAGCATTATGATCTCATCGTAGTAGGTTTGGGTATCATGGGCATTATGGCTGCTCTGCAGGCCTATCAACGAAAAGAAGAATTAGCTGTGCTACTTTTAGATCGATCTACGCCTATGGATGGCGCTACGCGCTATTGTTTAGGCCTGGATCTTCCTTTCGGCAGAACTTTAGAGAAAAAAACGCAAACACGTGCGAGTTATGCGCGTTGGAAGTTTTTGCGTGCTACCTCGTCTATTCTGTCGCCGTTTTTAATATCGGATCATCCACTGATTACCTTGGGTTCAGATACAAACGCTATTGAAGCAGCCGCCACGATAGAATTAGAGAGAATAAAATTAATAGCAACGGACATTCAACAACTTAAAGGACAAGTTGTCTATGGCTGTAATACGAGTGTTTACGATGTTCCTAGGCTAACCGATCACTTACTCACTCATGTACAAAAATATTTTTTTCCTGATATTTTATTTGGCAATACCATTGAGCGTATCACGCCAATACAGGATGGATGGCAATTAGATTCCTCTTGGGGTTTAAGCTTTAGAGGAAAATATGTCGTAGCCGCTTTAGGTCCTTGGTTAAATTCTTCCTGTTTTATTCATTATCTTGAGCAAAAACCGTTAGTTAAAAAAATTGTTTGTTTTGAATTACACGGTGGTATTAGTGAAAATACACCCGTTTATTATTTTTTTGATGAAGATGCTTTTATCGCTCCTGTGCATAACAAATTGTTTTTAAGCATTACCTCCAATGATTGGAAGGCTTCTGTAGAAAAACTTCCTCTCAATGCGACTCGACAAGAGTATCAGGATGGATTAAAAATTTTAAAACGCTACGCTGTAGCGAAAAAAATAGCAGGTGCGCATGTTTTTTGCGATAGCTATTATCCAGATTTTACGCCTCGTGTTACTTATCATGGAGCGCAAAATAGTTTAGCTATCATTTCAGGCGCCTCTGGATCTGGATTCAGACTGGCACCTGCTTTAGCTGATGCGGCCTTAAGATTTATCTAAGGATGTTTCTATGGAATATAAGTACAACGCGTATTTAGAAAAGGCACACGATGTTTCTGCACATTGGATGATCATCAAACCTAAACAAACGAGCTATTTACATGCGCATCTGGAATCAGAGATCTTTATTATTGTTTCTGGAACTGGAATCTGTCTCAATCATTCGGGCCAATGTTTCATAAGCTTAGGCGACGTTTTTTATTTTAAAAACCTTGAGTCTCATCAATTTATTAATACGAGCGACCGTGATGATCTAATATTACTGAGTCTTGTATGGGCCCAAATGCCTCGGATCATGCACAGTAAAAACCTTACCATGCAAAAAGATCAATCTATTATTATTACGTCAACACCGCCGACTCCAAACGGTGATTTGCATTTAGGTCATCTTTCTGGACCGTATTTAAGGGCTGATGTATTGAAGCGTTTTTTAAAATTAATGGGAAAATCAGCGATACATTGCACAGGTTCTGACGATTACCAAAGTTACACGCAATACAAAGCGCAGACAATCAATCAAACAGCGGAACAAACCGCTCATTATTTTACGCATAAGATAAAAAATACATTTCAAGAGTTTTTTATTGACGTCGATCGATTTGAATGCCCTTCTGAATATCCAGAATATACAGAAAAGATACAAACTTTGTTTTCTATTTTATTAAGTAAGGGAGTGATTGTTTCTAAAGAAAGTCCGACCTTATATTGTCGACACTGTTATCGTTATGTATATGAAGTCTATGTTTCAGGCGCTTGTCCTTTTTGTTCTGCCAAGACGTGTGGTGCTTTATGCGAACATTGTGGTTTTATTAATGATGGTGCTGATCTGAAGAATCCTATGTGTTGCTGTGGCCATACCCCTGATCTGACAACCTTTGTACGTTATTATTTTGAACTTGAGCCATTTCGTGAGCGGTTGATTCATTATTATCATTCAGTGCAATTGAATACGGTGCTGAAAAAATATTGTTTTGCCGCCGTGCGTCGTCCGTTGCCGAGCGTGCCTGTCAGTTATATTGCTGATTGGGGAATAAAGCTGCCTGTTGATGAGAAACAGATTATTTCAGCTTGGTTAGAAATGGGATTGCGTCATTATTTGTTGTTAGAAAATATACATGATCCTTATTTAATACAATTTTTTGGTTTTGATAATTCTTTTTTTAACGCCTTATTGTTTCCAAGCATTTTTATGGCGTTAAATAAAGAAGATTTTTTAGCCAAAAAATTGGTGATGAATCCATTTTATTGTTTGGATAAGAAAAAATTTTCTACTAGTCGTGCGCATCTAATCTATGCTTCTGAATTTTTAAGCAATCATTGTGTTGATTATGCGCGACTTTATTTAGCCTATTCGGGTTCTGATTATACACAAGGCAATTTTGATTTTACTGAGTATCAACATTGCATTCAAACTATATTTTTAGGGAAATGGTTGCATTTGTGCGTGGCAATAGAAAATGATTTTATACAATTTTTTAATAAAAAAATGCCTGATATCGGTTTGTGGCAAGAAAATCATAACGCTTTTTATATGTATTTAACACGGAGTCTTGATAACATTAAAACTTATTATGAAAGCAACGAATTTTCCCTTCGAGCTATTTTGGAGCAACTCAATCATTTGGTTTTGGAAGCAGATCAGTTCTTGCAGCAAAACCGGCTTCTTTTTTCTGAACCGAGCTGCGCTGATGAAAATCGCACGACTATTTGCTTGCTTTATTTAATGCTTAAATCCTTTAGCATTGCCATTTATCCGATTCTTCCGTATTTTTCGGGGCAATTAGCCTCAATCATGCAGCTGTCGTTGCCATTGAGCTGGAATGAAGCATTGATTTGGATAAAACCTAATACTTCAATCATCGGGATGAATAATTTATATCTTTCGTATCGAGGATTGAATACTGAATCTATAATAATGCAGCCCCTCAAAACAGAAATAAGTGAAAATACCAATAGCTGCGCTTAAGTGCCAGAGTAAATTAGCCGAGTAATTTTGATAGATCCAAGTGCCTATTAATGGGGCGATCATTTGAGCAAGACTGAAGATCGTTTGAAAAATCCCAATATATTGTCCTTTGGTTCTTTCTGTACTTTTTTCTATAGCCAACAAAATAATAATGGTAAAAAAAACCATTTCACCTAAGGTCCAAAACAGAGTTAAAGCTATCGCGTAAAATAAGCCATGACCTAATGGCAACATACCCTGGCCAAAACAGATGAATACTGCTCCTAATGCAGCGATCCGTTCTCTTCGTATATCTCTTAAGGCGTAGAGAAGCGGCACTTCAAGAAAGATGATCATAAAGGCGTTGATACAATTAAGCATCGTATATTGATGCACCGTCAAATGGTAACTTTCAGTCAGATAAATCGGATACACGGTGAATAATTGATAAAAAACAATAGTGGGTAATAAGCAGCATAGATAAATTAAAACAAACCATTTATCAGATAAGGCCGCTAATTTATTCGTTTTTCCCTTAGGTGCTAAGTGTTTGCTTAAGTTCAGGTTTTTGGTAAAGAACAATACGCTTAAGAAACTCAGCAAGGTTATGAGCGCGTCGAAGTAAAAGATACTTTGATAAGAAAAAGTAAATAAAACAGCGCCGATCATATTGGCAATGGCCATGCCTATGTTTAAAACCACACGACGTAAACTCATGACCTGGACGTGCTGCTGCGTTTTACTGAGTTGTAAAAGCACTACTGAAATCAGCGGTTTAAAAGCACCTTGCAGGATATTGATCAGCAGAATCAAGGTGGATATAGAAAGAAGACTATGGGCAAAGGCTAAACCATAAATTGTTATAGAACTGCTAGCTAGAATGAATAACATGAGACGACGTAGATCCATACTGTCGGATACATAGCCACCTAGAATACTACCTAATAGCAAACCAAAACCCGAAGCAGAGCTGACAATACCAATCTGAATCAATGAATAATGGAGAGAAAATTTTAGATACAGCGCTAAGAATACATTGATCATAACGCCCATATTGTTAATTAGGGCCGTTAGGAGAAAAAACCAAATCTTGATGGGTAATGCACGATAGGGTTTTACGTATCGTGCACAAATATTTTTTGTTAGCGCTAGCATGTTAAAGACGAGTTACATAAGGTCCGTGAGATAATTGTTGATCAGTATCTTTTTTAATCATAAAAATACCAAAGCAATTCCAGAGCGAAGAGGATGACTGAATCGTTGAGTTATCATCAGTAAGCGGTAAAGTAGTGGTCTGGCAAGGAGCGAGCATTCCTTTTTTTATACTGTTTAACGAAGCGCGTACTTGATTATGCGCATAGAAAGCATATTGCGCGCCGGATAAAGCACCCGGTAATAAAGCGTATAATGAATACCAGCCCTGTTGTCGATTGAAATCGTTGGCTTGATAAATCTCAGAATGCAAAATGGAATATCCAAAACTGATTGAAACAATTGTTTTATATAAAAATGCAACGATTGAAAGGCTTAGACTGAATATATTGGCATGAGCACATTGTTTTTCTTCAGTTGAATCAACCTCGTTGCTGTTGTTAGATTGAGCACGAGTAGCCTCTGATAATTGATCAACACTTTGAGTGGCAAAGGTAAAATAACCTCCAAGACAGGCAAAGCTCACACTGATTGGCAGAAGAATATTTTTATTTTGGGAAAATAATGTGCAAAAACCCATACCAATATAATAATACACGGTGCTTTGGTAGGTTATATTCGCTAAAGCCATAATACTGGAGACTAAAAAACTTCGGTTCAATAGTAATGCTGGGGACAGAGAAGTAAATAAATTTCGCATATTAGGTGCGGAAGTATAAATGCGTTTGTTAGTTTGTAGAAAAAATAAGGTTAGTTGACCCAAAAATAAAAAGATACCTAAAGCGATCGACCAAGGTTTTAAAGATAAATCAGCCCACAAGGCTTCAGGCGCTGCAAGCGATCCTGCAAGATAAGTTAAAAGAAAAATAAAACACTGCGCTCGAATAAGGTAATCCCATTTGAGTGTCGGATCGGGTTGGGTGGCGCGCATACTTGTTTTTAATTCGCCGATGCTTAGGATGCTTGCTAGATTATAGGACCCTGCTAAACCCCAACTGAAATAATAAATTAGATCATCCAGTGGTTCGCTACGGTAGCTAGTAAGCAAGTGTGTCGCGATGTTTAAAGATTCCTCTGTCGCTTTTCTAGCATAAAAAATCAAACCACCTTCTGAAAGTACTAAGAGCCAAAGAAAAGATTTTTTTAAAATTCGGTAATTCATGATACTTTCCTCACTGCTGATTTTGTATATTCGGAATATACAAAATCGTTGATTCTTTTCCCTATAGTCAGTATCTCTAAAAACGCGGCGTGTTTTAGCAAGATTTACTTGGTTCAAATAGCTAATTTAAACGCCATCCATGTTCACATTAACGTGTCCTATTTTTAGCTGTATTTACTGTGAATTGTGTGGAGCGGTTAGAAAATTTTTTTCTATTCTTAGTAAAGAAATTAGATCTTGCTCGCATACTTTCACTTGCAACTTTTGCAACTTTCTGTGTTTTTAATTTTTTCACTGGTGGATTTGAAACTATTTGTGAGTGCTTCCGTGTTGCTTTATTTTTTTTAACATAAGCACCATGCTGACTCGTTTGCAATCTATTGAACTGTTTGCTCATCTCATTGTTTATAGTAGAAAATTTTTCTAACCAATTATCATAGTGCTTTGAATTATCTTCATAAATCTGAGATAAAATAATTTTCAGATTGCGCTCGAGCTGTTTTTTTAATACATGAATCCAACTTGATAATTTCTTTCGCTCCGGTTCTGCTTCTTTTGTTAAAAACATGAGTGGTGGAACTACACAATGGTGCAAGACAGTACACGTTGATATAAAATTGTTTTCTTCCAAAATAGATAAACTTTGTTTTAAAACTTTGAACATTACATTTGCCAAATCTCCTCTTATTTCCATTGGCATTCTACTCTTTTTATAGTATTGATCTGAATAAGTTTTTAGAATCCAGTCTTTTAAATGGCCGGAGTTGTTTAATACTTCCGGATCTGTGCTTGAACAAAAATTCAGATAATCTTCATATCTATATTCTAAAAAAGAGGGAAGTAGTTTCATGTCTTCTTTTTCCATTACAAATCTATCCATCTGTTTTTCGATCCGTTTGATCGCTTCTACCATCAAACTCTGA
>JABDAQ010000037.1 GCA_013289115.1 Gammaproteobacteria bacterium | reverse complement strand
AATTAAAATTACAACATGCTGCAAACGAAGAACAGGATCATCTTGCTTGGTGCCATGAACGTTTAGAGCAGTTGCAGAGTCAAAATAAATCGATCGAGCAAAGAATAGCTACGCATAACTCCGTCAGATTAAATTAGTAACAAGAGGCTTCACCAAAACGTGTTTTACTCAACTCGTCTTAGTTTTTGCGTCAGATTTTCCAACATCAAGCAAATGAATAGTGAAAACAAGCGTTTGATTAGGCTCAATAGTAGGCGCAAACCCATGCTCTCCATAAGCTAATTTAGATGGGATAAACGCTTGAAATGTTGCACCTGGCTTCATTAATTTCAAAATTTCTATCCAGCCAGGAATAACGCCAGAAACTGGGAATGTAATTGGAGTTTTAGATTTGTCAAAAACAACACCATTAATCGACATACCGGTGTAATCAACTGTAACTACATCCTTATCTGTAGGACTCTTACCTTTTCCAGGATTTATGATTTTATATTGCAAACCGCTTGCAGTAGTGATGATACCTGGTTGTACACGATTTTTTGTTAAGAATGCATCTCCTAAATGTTTATTTTTATTCGCCAACATACGTATATGTACCTTCTTGCGTTCAATGAGTGTCTTTTTTAAATCATTCAGTACAGCAATCATTTGATCTTGTGTTAATAAAGAGTGATGGTTCATGCCGTCTTCTAATCCCTTGCGAAACAAATCTGGATCTAAAACAATACCCTGCTCTTTAAAATTCGTGCCTAAATCAACACCAATACTGTAACTAACTTTAGCTTTTTGTGTACTAAGCAAAGACGATTGTGTTACAACACGATTATTCGATGAATGTACTGGCTTTTCCATGCTAGACTGTTGCGCTGCTATCGTGTACGAACCATAAACCAACCCAACACCGAGAGCAGCAGTTAATGCGAATAATTTCATAAGGCAGCTTCCTGATTGATGAAAGGAATAAGCATTTTGCCTGATATCCTATCAGAACGCTAGAGTCTACATTTTAATAAACCTATGAGTCATTACAATCAATTTGATGTGCTTATCATCGGGGGTGGCCACGCTGGCACTGAAGCAGCTTTAGCCGCTTCACGTTTAGGGTCATCTACTTTACTATTAACACATAATATTGAAACGCTAGGTCAAGCATCTTGCAATCCAGCAATCGGTGGAATTGGGAAAAGTCAATTAGTTAAAGAGATCGACGCGTTAGGCGGAATCATGGCTCTTGCTGCCGATCATTCTGGCATTCAATGGAGAACGCTTAACGCTAGCAAAGGTCCTGCGGTACGTGCTACACGTGCACAAATTGATCGCACACTCTATCGACAAATGATTCGCTACACACTCGAGCATCAGCCTAATTTGCGTATCTTTCAACAAGCGGTTGAACAATTTTTGCTAGAAAATAATCGCATTATTGGCGTCGTGACGCAATTTGGAATTCATTTTTATGCAAAAACTATCGTCCTTGCAACAGGAACATTTCTAGGAGGAAAAATTCACAGAGGTCTACATAATTACGCAGCTGGACGCGCTGGAGATCCACCTGCTACGCATTTGGCAGAACAATTGCGCCAACTACCCTTGCGTACGGGTCGCTTAAAAACCGGCACGCCACCGCGCATTGACGGACGCAGCATTCATTATGAAGGGTTGCAAGAACAACCCAGCGAATATCCAACTCCTCAGTTCTCTTATTTGCAAAGAACAAAAGCACCTCCACAACAAGTCAACTGTTTTATTACGCATACAAATGAAATAACACATACAATCATTCGTGACAATCTAGATCAATCCCCTTTGTACACAGGCTTAATTTCAGGCGCAGGACCACGTTACTGTCCCTCGATCGAAGATAAAGTAATGCGTTTTAGCGATAGATCCTCGCATCAAATTTTTTTAGAACCTGAAGGAATAGATACCCATGAAATCTACCCGAATGGTATTTCTACAAGTTTGCCATTTGAAATTCAATGCGACTTAATACACAGCATTAAAGGACTAGAAGAAGCTCATATTACACGACCAGGCTATGCGATCGAATACGATTTTTTTGATCCGCGTGATCTATATCCATCATTAGAATCACGCATCATTCAAAATTTATTCTGTGCTGGACAAATCAATGGAACTACCGGTTACGAAGAAGCAGCAGCTCAAGGCTTAATCGCCGGATTAAATGCTGCACTCAAAGTACAAAACAAAGATCCCTGGTGGCCACGCCGCGATCAAGCTTATATAGGTGTTTTATTAGATGATCTATTAACTCAAGGCACGCTAGAACCTTATCGTATGTTTACAAGCCGTGCCGAATATCGGTTATTATTGCGACAAGACAATGCTGATTTACGCCTTACAGAACAAGCACATCAACTCAATTTAATTAGTGAACAACGATGGAAGGCTTTTTGCGCAAAACGAGCTGCCATTGAAAAAGAACATGCCCGTTTGTATCAATTATGGGTACGACCTCATACAAATGTCAGCAAACAATTAGAATCGTATCTCAATCACGCATTAACAAAAGAATACCGCGTCACTGAATTATTAACACGGCCTGAATTAAATTATGCCAATCTTATGCGGATTACAGAGCTCGGTCCAGGTGTGCACGACACACGAGTCAGCGAACAAGTTGAAATTCAGGTAAAATACAAAGGTTACATCGAACGACAAGAGCTTGAGATAAAACAGCAATGTCGTCATGAAGAGACCCTACTACCCCAAGATTTTCCGTATCAAGACATCGCAGGACTCTCAACAGAAATCAAAAATATCTTAGCCTGTTACAAACCTATTACTTTAGGACAGGCGGGGCGCATTCCAGGTGTCACGCCGACGGCCGTTTCACTATTGCTAATTTATTTAAAAAAATGGAAAGCAAACATCAAAGTTGTCTTAGACAAATAACATATTCAACACCATGCTCAACTTTTATAGAGATAGATAGATAAACATATCATCACGATGACCATGAGTGCGAACAGCTTTTCTGCTCTGGTCTAAAGTAGACACAAGAGTTTTGCCTCAAAATTTTATAGGACAGCCCTGAGTAATGTCTCCATGAGCAGGGCTAAGTCCTGTAAACCAGTTTAAATCGCTTACCACAAAAGGCGATGGTGATCTTTAGGAGGGTAGAACAGCCATGGTGTTGTGCTTCTCGATCATACGCTTTTTCTTCGATAGGATGGATCACTGAATACACTTCCAGATTATTTAATCCCGAAAATAAACTTTCTTTCGATACCCGTAAAATTCCCGTTAACACTGCTTTGAAACAATGTGGATTGTCTTTTAACGCTGAACCTAAAAAGGTTCGGAAAAATTTAATGATCGGCGCTATGCCATGATGACGATGCAGATAATCACTGAGTCGCTTTAATGCAGCTTCAAGATTAGTTTGCGTCGCTTGTTCACTCAGCAGTTTGCCAGAGTTAAATAGAATATGTTATAAAGCCAAGGTGATGAGTGCTATACCTACTAAAAGTTAACTTTCTTCTTAGCTAATAAACAATAAAAGTGTTTTTACAATACCGAACCGATAATCGATCGATAGCGGTTATTGCACACCGTGGCGGTGCAGGTCTGCGTCCGGAGAATACACTGAGCGCTTTGCAACATGCGAATTCTCTTGGCGTCCATTTTAGTGAGATCGATTTGCATATGAGTCGTGATGGCGTGTTAGTTGTGATCCACGATAGCACGGTTGATCGTACAACTAACGGCACGGGTCTTGTTCAGGATTTAACGTTGACACAGTTAAAACAGTTGGATGCCGGTTACACTTGGAGCAATGATCAAGGAAAAACTTTTCCTTTTCGTGGACAAGGTATTACTATTCCAACTCTGACTGAAGTCTTCAATGCCTTTCCTCAACAACCGCTGCAACTTGAGATCAAACAAAAGCAACCCGCTATTTTAGCTGAATTACGCACATTGATTTGCCGGTATAATAGAACGCATCAAACCTTAATCTCAGGCTTTGATCACAAAACAATTAAAACTTTTCGTAGGTTGTTTCCAGATGTCAACACAACAGCCAGTCTGCGTGAACTTCATTATTTCAGTTATTTTCATCGTATTCTTCCAATAGCTTATCCGCGGCTGTCGCCTATATTATCTGCTCCCATGTATATGCTAACACAAAGCTTTGTAAAAAAAGCACATCAAAAAAACAAGCATGTGTACGTTTGGACAGTCAACGAACGGGAAGATATGCAACGGATGATCGAACTGGGCGTGAATGCTATTTTAACTGATTTTCCTGATCGATTATTGCAATTATTATTAGAGGCACCTGTCATTTAATTTTTTATTCCTTCCGTACGATTTGATCGATAGAGACAGCATAGTCCATCGTATTGTGTTGCGTCTCATCTAAAGCACCCCAACAATGACCGTAAATAATTTCCCAGGTTGCAGGAATTTTAGCGTTATCTGTACGATAACGTTCATAAGCACGCAAAAAAGCCTGAAATTTTTCTTTTCCTACTAAGTACGGAGAACGTTGTACACTGCAATTGCTGACACCTAAGCCTTGTAACTCACGCATTAATGCGTATACATCAGGATAAAGCACAGAACAATAATCAACATCCATAACTGGATAGCGTAATTTAACGGAAACCAAACGATCACCCACATCATGCATGTCCATAAATTCATGCACATGAGCCTGTTGATCAACGCTCGCCCAGCTCGTACGTAATTCATACAAAGTATCAGGCCCTACCGTTGAAAACAAAAACAAACCTTCAGGTGCCAAGATTCGTCGCAGCTCACAGAAAGTTTGCATGAGATCATCACTCCAATGCACCATCAAATTAGCATAAATGAGATCAAAGCTACGCGTACGAAAAGGTAAATAAGCTGCATCTCCACAAAGCAATTGATATAATCGCGTACTCAAACGCTTCCTTGAAGCAACACGCAGCATGCGCAAAGCAATATCTAACCCAATAACGTGAGCGTTTGGGTAGATAGCGCGTAATGATGCAAGAAAATTTCCAGTGCCGCACCCTAAATCTAAAATCGTTCTAGGTTCAATTCGTATATAGGCCAAGCGATCCAATAAACGCTGCCCAACCATGCGTTGCACGACAGCGAACTGATCATACTGATTGCTGACTTGATTAAATTGTCTGATCACATGCGATTTATCGAATTGTGTTTTCATCCCATTACCTCTGTGCGTAGCTTAAAAAATAAGCGCTTGCATTCTAAACAATACAGCACTAATATGGTCCATTATTTTAAAACCTCTAAGAAGAATGAACGATGATGTTGCGTATTCGCAAATTAACTGATTATGCTACCGTCATTCTGGCGCATTTAGCGCGACATGCGGATAAAAGTCATACTACAAGCGCCATTTCCAAAGTAACTCATATCGCTCAACCTACTGTTCGTAAATTATTAAAACAATTAACACGCGCTCAACTTTTAACAGCGTACCGTGGTCGGCTTGGAGGCTATCGCCTTACTCTACCTCCACAAGATATTTCACTGGCTACCGTCATTCGTTCTATAGAAGGCGTAATCGCAATCACAGAATGCAGTCAAACAAACCATCATTGCGCTGTGGTACAACACTGCAGCATTCAACAACAGTGGCGCTTGATCAATCAACAGATTCAAACAACACTAAATAACATTAGTTTGGCGCAAATGATACAACCGAATCCTATTGCAGCGATGACGCCGAAAGTACCATGACCGATCAACTCTTCACCACATTACAACAAGACTATAAACACGGATTCATTACTGATATCGAATCAGATACCTTACCCTGCGGCCTAAATCCTGAAGTGATCGCTACGATCTCTCATAAAAAGAACGAACCCGAATTTATGCTGCGTTGGCGTTTAAAAGCATATCAACATTGGCTTACGCTCAAAGAACCCCATTGGCCTCAACATATTATTTATCCTGCGATCGATTACCAAGCGATCAGTTATTATTCAGCCCCTAAGCGCAATCAACTCAAACGTTTAGATGAAATCGATCCAGAGTTATTACGTACGTATAACCGTTTGGGTATTCCCCTAAAAGAACAAGAATTACTTGCGGGTGTCGCGATCGATGCCGTCTTCGACAGTATTTCAGTAGCTACCACATTCAAGGAAAAATTAGCTGAACTCGGTATTATTTTCTGTTCCATGTCTGAAGCAATACAGCAACACGCACACTGGATAGAACGTTACTTAGGATCTGTCGTGCCGTACGGTGATAATTTCTTTGCCAGTTTAAACGCCGCTGTATTTAGCGATGGATCGTTTTGTTACATCCCGAAAGGCGTGCGCTGTCCCATGGAATTATCGACCTATTTTCGTATTAACGCAGCCAACACCGGACAATTTGAACGCACACTTGTCATTGCGGATGAAGGAAGTTATGTCAGTTATTTAGAAGGCTGCACAGCACCTAGACGGGATGAAAATCAATTGCATGCTGCTGTAGTTGAGCTCATCGCTTTAGATCATGCGCAAATCAAATATTCCACGGTACAAAATTGGTATCCAGGTGATCATAAAGGTCGAGGCGGCATTTACAATTTTGTGACGAAACGCGGTCATTGTCTCGGGAAACATTCCAAAATATCTTGGACACAAGTAGAAACAGGTTCTGCCATTACCTGGAAGTATCCCAGCGTTGTTCTACGAGGAGATCATTCTGTTGGAGAATTTTATTCCGTTGCTTTAAGTAACCATCATCAGCAGGCTGATACGGGCAGTAAAATGATCCACATCGGCAAAAATACACGCAGCACTATTCTTTCCAAAGGAATCAGTGCCAAACAAGGTAAAAATACCTATCGTGGTCTAGTTAAAATTCTTAAAAAAGCGAGCAATGCGCGCAATTATACGCAATGTGATTCTTTATTAATTGGCAGTCACTGTGAAGCACATACTTTCCCTAGTATTGAAGTAAAAAATCAACAAGCGCAATGTGAACATGAAGCCTCTACGACTAAAATAGACGACGAACAACTTTTTTATTGCAAACAACGCGGTTTGATGCCAGAAGAAGCCTTATCGATCATCGTCAATGGATTTTGTAAAACAGTATTTAGAGAATTACCGATGGAATTTGCTGCAGAAGCTCAAAAATTATTGGAATTAAGTTTAGAAGGAAGTATCGGTTAAATTGACGTGAAACTATTATGCTCAACATTACTAATTTAGAAATTTCCATTGAGAATACGCCCATCCTGCGTGGGATCACGATGCAAGTCCGCCCAGGCGAAATTCACGCCATCATGGGACCGAATGGTTCAGGTAAAAGTTCTCTCGCCAATTTTTTAGCAGGCAAAGAAAATCACACGATCACAGCGGGTTCAATCTTATTTGATCAAAAAGATCTCAACTGCTTAACGGTCGAACAACGCGCGCACGCCGGTTTATTTTTAGCCTTTCAATATCCTGTAGAAATTCCTGGTGTCAGCACGATTCATCTATTGAAAGCTGCTTTTAATGCACTACGTACCGCACGCGGAGAACCTGAATTAGATGCTATGGACTTTTTAAATCTAGTTCGAAAAAAAATAAGCTTATTAGCGATGGATCAAGATTTTTTATATCGATCAGTGAATGAAGGATTCTCAGGCGGCGAAAAAAAACGCAATGAAATCTTACAGATGGCTATTTTAGAACCACGATTAGCTATTCTTGATGAAATTGATTCAGGATTAGATATTGATTCACTCAAAATTGTTGCGCAAGCACTCAATGCATTACGCAATCGAGAACGCTCTATGATCTTGATCACACATTATCAACGCCTATTAAATTATGTACAACCGGATTATGTGCACGTGCTTGTTCAAGGTAAAATTCTAAGATCGGGCGACTTTTCGCTCGCACAGGAATTAGAACAACGTGGCTATGGCTGGATCACCGATGCACACTAAACAGCAAGTTTATTACAGACAGTATCAACATCTAGCATTGCCCGGATCTGAATTAATTCAACAGCACCGGCAACATGCCTTAGAAAAACTATCCAATCTAGGATTACCTGATCAAAAAGATGAAGATTGGAACTATTTACGAATACCGTCCTTAGCGCATCGCTACAATAACGATGCTGTACTCAATCAAGCGACTATGTCTTTCTTAACAAATTGTAAATTAACACAAGGGTTAGTCTTTATCGACGGTCATTATCAAGCATGTCTCTCTAAATTGCCACAATTGCATGCGCTGAAAATCTGTAGTTTACCGGAATTACTTGTAGAACAACCCGATAGCTTGATTCCTTATTTAAAAATCAATAATCAAGAAAATCATTTTTTTTATCAATTAAATCAAACCTTTCTCAACAAAGGCGCTTATATTCACATACAAACATCGCTGCAAGATCCTTTGGAATTGATTTTTATAACAACCGAATCGGATCAATTCATACCGCTACACATCATGATCATTGCCGAAGAAAACACACAAGCGCGTATCGTACAACGTTATCTAACACGCAACGCTGATCATTATTTTACGAATACAGTAACTAGCTTACATTTAGCAGCGCACAGTCAAATTGAACACAGCACCCATATTCACGAAGCCAAAACTGCCAGTCATATTGCTTACATCAAAGCGCAGCAAAATTATAAGAGTCAACTTCATCTACATTCTTTCATCCAACAAGGCGCTTTCGTTCGCAACGAGATTGAAGTGCACTTAGCGCAAACACAGGCACAGTGCCATTTGAATGGACTATATCTAGCCAGCGATCAGCAGCAAGTAGCTCAACATACTCGCGTTATACATAAAGCGGCGAAAAGTATCAGTCGGCAATTGTATAAAGGAGTTTTAGATCAAGAAGCACACGCAAGCTTCAAAGGAAGCATTATGGCCTATCCAGAAGCCATTGGAGCGGAAGCAAAACAATTAAATAAAAATTTATTATTATCAGATAAGGCTGAAGTTAACAGCAGACCGCAATTAGAAATTTTCGTGGATGACATTCGTTGCACGCACGGTGCAACAGTCGGTCAACTCGATCCGGCTGCCTTATTTTATTTGCGCACACGTGGTTTGTCAGTCACACAAGCGCGTACTCATTTAATTCAAGCATTCATCCAAGAATGCCTTGCTTATATGCCGCTGATAAAAGATACGCTCGAACAGGCGCATCCTCTGAGTTAATTATGTTGACTTTTAATCCAGAAAAAATACGCAATGATTTTCCAATACTGACCTACAGTGATTCACCCCTAGTTTATTTAGATAGCGCTGCCAGCGCACAAAAACCTTGCGTTGTCATCGATCGCTTAGATACATTGTATCGACGCGAATACAGTAGCGTACATCGTGGCGTTCACCGACTCAGTGAACACGCAACCGCACAATTTGAAGCCAGTCGTGTTAGCATTCAAAAATTTCTCAACGCACAATACGCACATGAAATTATTTTTGTACGTGGCACAACGGAAGCGATCAATTTAGTAGCCTCCAGTTACGGTCGCACGCAGTGTCGCGCAGGCGATGAACTGATCATTTCTGCGATGGAACATCATAGTAATATTGTTCCTTGGCAAATTCTATGCCAACAAACAGGCGCTTTATTAAAAATAATTCCAGTAGACACACAAGGCCAATTACAAATAGATGTCTATAAAAATTTATTAAGTCCTCGTACAAAATTAGTCGCATTAACCCATGTCTCAAATGTATTGGGAACAATTAATCCAATCAAACAAATCATTGCGCTAGCGCATCAAAACAATACGCCCGTTCTAATCGATGGTGCGCAAGGCATCGTGCATACACAAGTCGACGTGCAAGATCTTGACTGTGATTTTTATGCGTTCTCAGGCCATAAATTATTTGGGCCCAGTGGTATCGGCGTACTCTATGGAAAACAAAATTTACTGGAAGCGATGCCCCCTTATCAAACCGGCGGCGGTATGATTACTACAGTTAATTTGGAACAATCACAGTATCGTGAGCTGCCATATCGTTTTGAAGCCGGAACACCGTCTATCGCGGGCGCCATCGGTTTAGCAACTGCGATCGATTATCTTAATCAGATCGATCGTGCTGCAGCGCATTGCCACGAACAAATGCTGCTGCACATGCTCACAGACAATCTATTAAACATACCTAAGTTACACCTGATCGGAACGGCAGAAAAAAAAGCAAGTATTCTAAGTTTTGTCTTAGACGATGTGCATGCTCATGACATAGGTACCATTCTGGCCGCGTCTGATATAGCCGTACGCGTGGGTCATCATTGTTGTATGCCGTTAATGCAGCAATTTCATGTTCCGGCCACTGTACGTGCTTCTTTAGCTTTTTATAATAATCAACAAGATATTGAAGCACTGATAACGGCACTACACACTGTACGAACAATTTTTAAGTAATAAAATTGAATTATTATGTCTGTTGATTTACGCGAGCTCTATCAAACGATGATTACGGATCATGCACGTCATCCACGCAATTTTCGTGTCATCGAACAGGCCAGTCATCATGCGGAAGGCTTTAATCCTTTATGCGGCGACCGCTTGTGCCTTTACATACATTTAGAACAAGATCGGATCAAAGACGCCAGCTTCCAAGGCGAAGGTTGTGCTATTTCTACTGCATCTGCTTCACTCATGCTGGAATCTTTACTTGGAAAAACAGAAAAAAAAGCGCAAGAGCTCTTTCACACATTTCAAAACATACTAACGCAAAAAGAAGAACCGACTCACGATCAAATAAACGCACTTGGAAAGCTAGCCGTATTCTTAGGTGTACGTGCTTACCCAATACGCATTAAATGTGCAACCTTAGCTTGGCATGCCTTACGTTGCGCTTTGAAAAATAATAAATACTAGAACGTCAACTGATTAAAGTTTTTTCAGTTATACGATTAACAAAGCACTCAACGCGTACAAACCAATTTAAATCGCTTCCCACAGAAAGCAAGGGCAAGTTTCAAGATAGATTGACTCCCGCGTTGTTTTGCTTCAGCGTAATAAGCCTTCTTTTCGATCTGTGCTAAACCTTGCTGCGCCGCTTCGTCTAAGGCTTCCTCGATCCGTTCTACCGTGGGCTGCTCTGTTCGCGCAAATTTTACTCGTTTAAATTCCATCAACAAACTTAGTTTCTTCGGATCC
>JABDAQ010000036.1 GCA_013289115.1 Gammaproteobacteria bacterium | reverse complement strand
TCAGCGCGCATTGTCAACAGTTCCTAGTTTTTAAAAACTAAACACGAGAAAATAATTTATGGCGATATACGATGATGATTTTTTAATATTTTTAAAAGATCCTACGAACGAGCTTTCGATAGACATTGAAACAAAGACAAAAACGATCATCATAAAAATGAAAGCCTATGAGCGCGTGACACACAGCGCATTATCTGAAAAAACTATTCTGCATCGATTTGCTTCAATTTTAGCCGTATTCATTTCAAATACAAAACATAGTAACGATAATTATCGCCAGGATTTATTTAAAAATATAGAAACCTATAAAGAAATTTTGGCTGAATTATTCACAGAACTCGCTTATTATGTAAAAAATAAAACGCTTTGTGATAATGATACGCCTGCCATAGCCAGACTTATCTATGAAATTGCACAGACAATCGAATTGTTCAATAAATTATCCATTACATTCATCGGGAATACTACCGATGATCAAAATCAATTACTTGAAAAACTATTTAACAGCATCAAGCCTAGTTCAGGCCTAAAAAATTTAGAAATGCTTGATCTTCAAAGGATCCTGATTGCACTAAGAGTACTCATAGATAATTATCGCTATCATTTCAACGTAGATTGGCGCAGTAAAATAAACGAGATATTCATTAACTCGGTGAATGACATTATAAAAACAGTCGTTGAAAAAAAAGCAGAGCAAACGATGGCCGAGAATCAACAGGGAAATATCATTATATTCACTGGCTACTTGTTAAATTATTTATTAAGTTTATCGAAAATAGTTAAACACACCGATGATCAAATAAAACCTGCGCTTTGGGTGTTACTTGAAAAAGTGATTACACATATAAGTAAAAATAAAAATAATATAAATTTTATTAAAGGTAATTCTTTGCCAATTTTGCTTCTTATTTATCGTCTCTGCTTACTTTTAGATGAAGAACGAGAACATTTTATGGGTTTGACTCCCACACAACAAAATACTTTAGCAACCTTATTCAAGCTATGCTTAGATTACAATTATTACAGCCATATAGATGAATATTATGATGTTATTCGTTTAGCTTTTAGCTTCGCATTATTGAACCTAAAGCTAGAATTGCCTCCTTTTAGAATCGATAAAGAGATCGTTAAAACTTTTATTGAATATTGCACTACACGTCTTAATGACAAATTTCACTCTACTAACGACTTTGCCTCAATTCCAAGGGGATCTTTAAACCGCTTAGGGTGTATTTATGATTGGTTTATATTTAATTATGAACGCAGTAACACCTGCGTTGATACTCATAAAAAAATTTATCAGACTCCAATAAAAGCAAATGATCCTACAAAAGACGCTTGGCTTAAATATCATGTAGAAATGTACCACGCATTATGGAAGAACAAGACAGCTGAATATTCGCTTAAAGTAATCTGTATGGGTAGGATAGGATTTCATGATGTACCAATCTTCATTATCGATGGTGATAAAACAATTGCTTGTTTGATTTCAAATTCACGTCCAATTTCTATTCGGAAAAATAATAAAATTGCCGCATATTTACGAACATATGAGATACCCAGCCATACTATTTACCTCAATCCATCAAATTTACTGGGTAATGGACAGAATAATGAGCAGAATAAACAGAAGACGATAATAATGGAAAATGCTATTTCTTACATTCTTAAAAAGCACTTTTCAAAACCTTTACCCACTTCTCAAATTACACAGGATCCGATCAGCACCGTTTTTGAGTCATTTGAATCTGAAAAAGAAATTTTTAATAAGACTTTAAATGAATTAGAAAAGCAAGTGGATCAGTTAAATATACAGGGAACAAGCAATACACTAAACGTATCAAACTTAAAAGAGGAATTAGAAACTTGTTTTACAAAACTAAGCCAATACTTCAACGACCCATCAGCGAACTTGCCTTTAAAAAAGCGTTTATTTGCAAAGACTGCGAATCTAATACAAGTTTTCAAAACCGAACTCAATAATCTCAATGAAAATAATTTATTAGAATTATTCTATGAATTCTCAACGCTTACTATCACAATAAACAAAAAATTTTCAGACAAAGAAAGAGCAGTAGGCTGTCAAGCCATTCAAACTATTTTGCACGCTGCAAACACTTTTAATGTAAAAAATGATATAAGCGCCGTAGACTTATTGAATCGATTAGCTATTTTATCGCAGGAAAATCTATTACTCAGTTTAAATGGTACAGCGAAGGAAATATTAAATAGCTCATTAAGTCAATTCATCCAATCAGTAAAAGGCGGAGCTGCAAAATTAACCGGCGCGTCCAACTTACTTAATTCTTTGCACCTACTGGCATCCTACAATTTAATCGATGTACCTACTATTCAGGGCATTCTAGACATCATAATAGAGTCTTTTACACTGCCTCAGTGTGATGGCCAAATTTCACAGGATACAGATAATGTCATCGCTTTATTAAGCAAATTAGCTTTGCTATCACATGCAAATGTACCACTCAGTTTCAGTGCAAGGACAAAACAAAAATTAAACAATCTATTAAAGCCACTGCTCCTATTGCTTCAATTACAGCGTGCGCCATTAGAATACGCATGCAGTTTGCTTCGTTCCACGAGTCATTTAGCGCGGAATGGCGTCATTGACAATCTACACACTTTTATTCAATTAGCATTAGAGAATGCTTGCCAGCAATATATGAACTGTAAACAACAGGCTCAGGTTGTTTGCTATCTGGATTTATATATGAATGCCCGTAAACGTTATCTATCTACCGATATTCAATATGATTTACTAAAAAATATTCTGTTACATGTAACGAATCCGCAATCTTATTATTCAATAGCGATCATTGATACATTAGAGGCAACAAGAAGTCTTTCTAGAATAGATATTCCAGAGGCGTTTAGGCCCAATCAAGCCATTATGGCTCAGTTCCGTCAATTTATTTTTGAAGCAAGCAAAGATAATGATGAATATAAAACATTCGTACAACCCTTCTTTAATTGGTATGAGCTTAATTACCCCGTACAATGCAAGTTTACGAAAGATCGCAAGAATTCTAATGACACTTCTCCGTTTTTTTCTCTAATAAAATTCCCAACCGAAACGCAACCTACAGAATATCCTCCTTATAAGCTATTCTAAGCAAATATGCCGGCCTACAACGAATCTTTTTTAACAAGCATAGAGAATATTTGTGCTGACTTCTTTCTACCAATAGAAATAAAAACGATAGCAGTTCTGAATAAAATAAAACAAATGAGTGATAATGGAAACTTGTTTGAGGTAAATAATTCATCCGATGAAAGAATCACCTTATCTCAGTTCGCTAAAATTTTTTCATTATTTAAGAAAAAAATTTATTCAACCCTTAATTTTGAAACATCAGATATTTATAAAAAGATTGCAGATAATTTAATCTGCTTATTACTGAGTTACATACGAAAAGAAACATTTAAGTTTGACGATAAAATAAAACGAGTCGATCTAAGTAAACTTATCTGTGAAGTTTCGCATGCAATTTCTTTATTACAGAAATCATTAATCCAGCATCCGCATAGTCATAAATTCAATCTAGTTTCTATTAATAACCAAGAAAATCAATTGTTTGAATTGTTTAATAAATTATTTGAAATAGTTGCATTCTATAATTGGTGGGCAAAGAGACGTGAAGAACTTATCTGGAGCGTAGATGAGGTTCATAAAATCATTACTGGAATAGCAAATTTTTTATCCTGCCATTTATACCATGATCAATTAGACTGGCATCTGATAGTAGAATCTTCAATTACTATCTCCGCCACTACGCTTACAAAAAAATTTGCTAAAACAACGAATAAAATTTTATTCGTGAGTGATTTATTAAATTATTTAGTATATTTATCAAAATTAGAAATAAATTCTATCGATAACACAAGGCCTATATTCTTAGAATTATTCGAACAAGTTGTTACAGAGCTTCCTAAAAATCTCACGAATAATGCCCATAATACTATTACAAACTTTTTTTATCGCTTAAGCCTATTTTTTTCTAATGATCAGAACGAGCTCATAGGTTTGTCACAAAAACAACAAATCGATTTTGCAAAATTAATCAATCTATGTTTAGTGCCATACTATTCTCATGACTCCAAGATGCTTATTCGCCGAGCCTTTAGCATTGCGTTACTGACTATAAATTTACAATTGCCTCCATTTAACATTAAAAAAGAAAAAATTGAATATTTTGCCGTATATTTTAACCTCAATTTTTCTAATCACAACTTTGATCAAGATAAAAACGATCAATTAGATCATTTTGAGTTAATTTATGATTTTTTTTGTCGAAATTGCAAAGAAAACAGCGCGTACAAAACAATATATTGGAAGATTAAATTAGCTCAGCAGAAAACGCCTCGCCAACCAATCCATATTCCTTTTTTTGATAATTTTCAAAAAAATTTCGAAAAAATAAGAAAACACTATTCGTTTGAAACAGCCTATAGAAAAACAATCGGCTTTTATTGCATACCACTGCTGATTTACTGTCCGGAAACAAAGATTACAATTGCTTGTCTTCTCTCCACAGACAACTTTTTAAAGAGAAACACTGAATGCGCTGCTTATTTAAGAAAAAATAATAAAGAATTTATCATTAATCATGTCCATACCCTTCACATCAGCGATCCATTCGTTCTAAAAAACAATGATCTACTCAATAATAAAATAAGAGAATTCATTCACTACATTTTAAGTAAACACTTTTCAATACCTACGCGAGCTTCTAAAACCCTTGTTTCTGCCAATCCCACTGAAAGTGGATCAAAAAAATTTATGCGAACATTATCAGAACTTGATTCAAACATGTTCCCCTCCATTGATCAAGTTTCCTTGATTACTGATAAAATTGTAGATTTATTCGCTCAATTAGCCGCTTTGTCGCAAGCAAAGGTACCACTGTCTCTCAATCAATCAAAAAATAAAAAATTAAAGGATGCGCTCAAAGTACTGATTAAGCTGATTCGTAACAAACACTTTCCGTTTGAAAACACGCTGAGCTTGCTTCATTCTTTAAGTCGATCGGCCATTTTCTATCATGATTACATCTTTGGAAATTTTTCAGATTTCTTTCGTATTCCATTGTTAGAGTTCGATTACATTCCATTGCTAATGCAAGAGGCTTTACGTCAACACATGAGCTACATAGAAAATGCTCAAGTGATTCACTCGCTCATTTTATGTGCGAAAACACCGTCGTATTATATGAGCTTATTATCTGAGACAGATATACTAGCAAAAATTTTATCTTGCTTAATGAATCCACAATCGTATCTTACAATACCCAAGATCGATACCTTGCGAGCACTAGAAATTTTCTCCTTAATGAAACTCGATGCAAACAAACTTAAACTTGATCGCGATGCTCTGAGTCAATTTAGTCAACTTATTCAGCAAGAAATCAAGAATACTCCATCTCATGAGGCTGAACACAACACGATGACTTGTTTTTTAAACTGGTATAACTCTATTCATTCCAACCCACAACTATTAAACAGCAGATCTGAATTTTTTCTAGACTCATTAACGTTTGTAGAAGCGTTTTCAGATCAAATACACAATTTCTTTCTGCCTCAATTACAAAACAGACAATAATTCAGATAAATCTGTGACAGATTGAACGTCAAGGCCAGAAATTTTTCGTTTAGGCGCATTTCCGCTTGGAATGATCGCACGCTTAAATCCATGCTGAAGCGCATCACGTAACCGCTCTTGTCCGTGCGGCACAGGACGAATCTCGCCAGATAAACCAATTTCACCAAAAGCAATGAGATCCTGCGCCAAAGCCCGATTACGTAAACTAGAAATCGCAGCCAATATTACAGGCACATCTGCGCTGGTTTCTACTAAACGCACACCGCCTACAATATTGATAAATACATCTTGATCCTGCGTTACAATACCCGCGTGTCGATGCACAATCGCGAGCAACATGATCAAACGATTGGTATCTAAGCCTACTGTAATACGACGCGGCGCTTGACTGGTATCCACCAAGGCTTGTACCTCAATTAATAAAGGACGTGTTCCTTCCCACGTTGCTGTCACAATACTGCCTGGCATGGGCTGTTGCGTTCGAGATAAAAAGATCGCAGAAGGATGCGCAACCGGGCGCAATCCTTTTTCAGTCATAGCGAATACACCGAGTTCATTCACAGCACCAAAACGATTTTTAACTGCACGAATCAAGCGAAAACGTAGATCAGCTTCTCCTTCAAAATATAAAACTGTATCAACAATATGCTCTAAAACACGGGGGCCTGCTAATAGACCTTCTTTCGTCACATGTCCTACCAAAAAAATGCTAGCACCGGTTTGTTTCGCAAAACGCGTTAATTGTGCCGCCGTCTCGCGTACTTGACCGACTGATCCAGGTGCGGCCGGTAAGGTTTCAGTAAACATGGTTTGAATGGAATCGATAACCAAAATTTTGGGTTGATGCTGCTGCATGTGTGCAAGTATGGATTCAACACGTGTTTCTGTGAGTACTAAAATATTTTTTTCAATTAAATTCAAACGTTGTGCGCGCAACGCAATTTGCTGTAACGATTCTTCACCACTGACATAAAGCGCTTTTCGATGTTGGCTCACATAACAAAGCATCTGTAATAAAACAGTGGATTTACCAATGCCTGGATTACCACCCATCAATACCACGGAGCCGGGAACAATACCACCGCCTAAAACCCGATCTAATTCTGGCAAGCCAGAAGTAAAACGATCCAAGGTTTCTAATTTGACTTCGCATAAAGAAGTAACGGTCGCCTCCGTGCCTGCATAACCTACTGATTTATTACGCACAACCGTTGTTTGCAGTTCCTGCACCAGAGTATTCCAGGCATTGCATTCACCGCATTGACCGGACCATTGTAAAAATTGACTGCCGCAGGATTGACAGATATAAGCATATTTAGTTTTCATGCCGACAAAATAAAAGAAACAGCGGCTGCTAAATCCGAAAAACAAGGAATCTGATTTTTTAATTCCGGTTGTGTGCGTAATGTTTCCTTTCCGTAACCCGTTAATACTAAGATCGGTTGGCATCCAATCGCATAGGCTGCTTGTATATCGCGCCAAGAATCACCAATAAATCGGACACCTGATAAAGAACATCCGTAATGCTGCGCAATCTGTCGTAATAAACCAGGTTTGGGTTTTCTACAATCACAGTTTTGCTCATCAATATGCGGACAATAAAAAATTGCATCGATTTTAGCGGCAACCTGTTGCAAAGCATCCTGCATTTTTTGATGAATAGCCTGCAATATTTTGTGCGTATACAAACCGCGCGCAATGCCTCCTTGATTGGTTGCAAGCGCAACTGTATAACAGGCCCGATTCAATTGCGCAATCGCTTCTAAACTACCTGGAATCGGCGTCCATTCCTCCGGCGATTTAATATAATCAGCCGCTTCAAAATTAATCACACCATCGCGATCAAGAATAATTAAATCGTTCATATCAATTCCGTTGTGAGTAGGTTCTAGAATTCATGGGATCGAAAGTGTTTGATGTAAAAAAAATATAAAACGATTAGGCGCAACAGGACGTGCTATTTGTTCTTGAGTAAAAATTTCGATCAGCTTCTCTGGTCCAAAACACTCTCTTTCTGCGCGCATCCAGGTCTCAATCGCTGTAACGATCCTAAGCTTATCATTTGTATTAGCAAGTGTTTTAGCATTTTCTATCGGCAATTTTTGTACTATTGAACTCAATTCATTAACACAGTCTTTTGCAATTAATTGCTTTAATAAAGACTGATTATTAACTAAAACATCCCACTGTAACCACCGAAAACCAGTAAGTACTGCAATCATATCTACTAAATCAACTTTGCGAGTAAAAGTAACAATGGGTCGACACGTTGTGATGAGTAACTGTATTAATTCGAGATCTTCAGTTTTTTGCGTATCTTTTCGCGATTTTTTTAACACTTCAACAAAAAAATTAAATCTCTTCAAGTGTAATTCACGAGGAGATTGTTTTAATATCAATTTTCGAAGCTCAAAGTTACTGTGTTTAAGTGCCTTTATAAAAATAAGAGATGGACATCGTTTTAGAAACGCAGCAGCGACGTCAAGCCAGGCTTTCTGCACTGCCTCATGTTGCAAATATTCGTGAGCACTGATCCATACATAATCGTGCTGAGGATCATTACAATAACTATTAATTAATTTTGTAAGTTTTGAATAGGCTTCTTGTAAACTGACTTTATCTAAACAGGATTCATTCTTCTTTAACAATATTAACTGTAATATAGGATGAGCATCCAATGCTTGGATAGCCTTTTGTAAATCAGACGTGTGTTTAAATGTGGGTTGACAGGTGCCAATAAATAAATTTAATACATCCGTGTTACTGCGAGGTTTTTTGAGTAATTCGTGAAAGAGAGCAATCTCTAACTTTCCCCAGCTAAAAATTAATTGACGCGGCATAGTACGCAATATCCACTCAAACGGAGACATAAACAAACGCTCAACGCTGCTGTATTGTAATGTCTCCATGAATATTTTTTGTGAACAATATCTTAAGAATAAGGTGGCACGCTTGAGCCAACATGCTTGTATGCGATCCAATTCTAAAAGCTTATAAGTTTTTAGCCAATGATAAGAAAACCTAATACAATCGAAATGTAGGGTATCAACGATCGCTGAACAAGCTTCTAACACAACCTCTTGCATATAAGGATCGTTTCTCAAAGAGGATAAACAGTTGCGTAATTTTCTAATGCTTGTAATTAGCTTAGCTAACTGCGGTTTATAGAATGGAAACAGATGTGCTCGACATTCATCATTATTAAGAAAAAAGTTTAATCTAGAAATAATCCGTTTGATTTCAATAGCAGGTTTGCTTAGCCTTCGCGGAGATTTCTTAAGAATAGTCAAGAAAAAAAGCCGTTCGCTGTCATTTAGCAGTGAAGAAACAACCGCAATTCTCTCACCTGATCTGTCAGGAAAAGTAGCCAATTTTGTCCGAACACTATAGAGAATAACTTCCATTGCTTCTGGAACTGGCTTAAACATGACAAGTACATCACGCAATAGTTCGAATGAAGAAACAAGCGCCATAATAAGCGGGTTGATTGCATCACTCGGATCATTAAAGAGCAATTTACGTTTAAAATTGACGATGTGACCTGACTGACTCCGCCATACAGGCGCAGGCGTAATGATCTTTGCTAATTCATTGATGACATCTTGTGATAAATGCAAGAGTATAAGAAATTGTCCTACGGACTGAACTGACTGAATTAAATTGATAAATATAGGATCCTTATTAGTTGAATGCTTGATGAACTCATTAATGCCTGAGCGCAATGTATTATTGTTGTTATATAAATTAAGTACATTTAAAAATTTCTCAGAACTATCCAGATAAATTTTTAAAAAAATAGCTTGTAAGCGAGTCACTTCCAACGCATTTAAGATATTGATAAGTTGATTGTCTGAAAAATTTGGCTTTTCTGTTGCATTTACAAATCGCATCAATTTTTGAAATGCCTTGAGAAGTTCTTCTTGATAATGAGTACGATCTTTTGCGCTAAAAAATTGTCCTTGCTCATCTAAAACACCCCGAGCAATAACCTCTGTAAACGATGCTTCGAAAGATTCTCTCGCTGAGTACAGTAGAAACAAACAATTAGGCAGAATAGCGAATTGTTTCTCCTTTACAGTGCCTGATAGCAGGCTGTTATACAATTCAATAGGAGTATATGACGTATAAACTTCTAATACAGCAAGTAAATTTGTTAAAGCAAATCTTCTCCATCTTATATCATCATACATAAGTGGACTGAGCGGATCTGGAACACTTTCAGAAGATAAATGCTGCAAATACGACACATTAGGATCTAAAACCTGAGAAACCTTATATAAAAAACGAGTGATTGGCACACCAGGAATAGTTGAATGATGCAACGGAGTGTTTTGAATCAACGCAAAACAATAATCAAGTTCTTCTTGAACTGCGCTAGCAAGCAGATCATCATTATCATTGATCGCTTCATTGTCAATCAGTGCATTGAAGCGATTTAAAACATAAGCACTGAACTTTTCCAGTAAGTTTATCAGGAAAGAAGAAAGAAGCTTTTTCTCAGGCGCGTCTGAAAGATGTTGCTTGATCTCTGTTTTGTATTGCTGAATCAATTTGTCGATAGCCGTTCGGATCATCGCTTTTTTTATTTGCATGGCAACTCCAAAATAATTTGCGTGCGTTAAGTATTTTTCCATGAATAATTTTGTATAATTTCATGCATTGATGATAATAAAGAAAGAAAATGACGATTAACAATGATAGTAATAAGAAAATTAATAAGCCGATCGCTAAACAGCCTGTGCCCTCTACTGAAATAAAACTTTCTGTAATATCTGATTGTCACGGAAATTTTACTTTAACCAACGTCACTGCTACGGGTTTGGAAATTGAGACTCAGGAAAATACACCCGTAACCCAGGTGACACATAGTGCAGTAATAGGAATTAATGCTATTAATACATATATTCCTATTACTGGGGAGTTCAATGTTATTGGTAAGCAGCAAAATTTTTTAAATGACTTAACAGATGACACAACCAAACCCGATTATTCATCTCCACAGATGAACGCCCAACAAAATACAGCGCCTTCAACTATTAGAAAGATGGAGATGCGTGTTTCCGGAATAACTCATTGTAGCGGGATGTTTAATCTTAATAACGTCAAGATTACTGGTTTAGAAACAGAGGACACTTTGAATAATGAGAATAAAAATAAATTACCTACTGCTGTTGAAGGGATAGATGTAGAGGTCGTAGGAATCAAACATTTTAACACAGGGGTGTTATATTGTAATAAAGTTGATGTTATTGGTTATACAAAAAATATCCATGCTTTTTATCATGATAATACGACAAACAAACCGGATGATTTGCTAAACTCGTACAATTTGGATTGTAAAAAGAAAGCGATGTTAAAATCATCCATTGATTGACCGAATGGCATTCCATCGCACGATACCATAGCTACGTTATTGAATGATTCCGTTTTGAGTAAACGAGCTTAAACTGTTTACCACAGAAAGCTACAGCGATGCTTAAGATAGATGAATTACCGTATTGTTTGGCCTCTTGGTAATACACTTTATCTTGAATCTGCGTTAACGCCTCATAGGCTGTTTTTTCTAGAAGCTCATTGATTTTAGATGATAAACGCGTTTCAGTTGATCGCACACGTTTGAATTCCATTAATAGTGTGGGTTTGTTCGGATCCTTCGATAAAATTAAATAATCATACCGCCCCTGTCCGCTTTCTCGATTCGAT
>JABDAQ010000035.1 GCA_013289115.1 Gammaproteobacteria bacterium | reverse complement strand
TTTCTTGATCTTTTTAAGCAGAGCGCAGTTCAGTTTTCAAATAAAGTGGCTGTTATTTCTTCTAGTGAAACAATTACCTATTTTGAATTAGATCAACGTTCAGATAGCCTAGCCACTACACTCTTAAAAAATGGAGTGGTTTCTGAAGAAATTATCCCTTTGTTGTTAACACGTTCTATCCATCTCATTGTGGCGCTATTAGGTGTTTTGAAAGCAGGTTCTGCTTTTTTACCGATCAGCCATTTAACACCGGATTCAAGGAAAAAATTTATCTTACAAGACAGCCGAGCTCGGTGGTTATTAACGGATTCCGTTTTAGAAAATACGGACTCCTTGAATGTTCATTGCATTGATATTACAAAAACTCTTCCTCAAAAAAAATCCGTGTTATCCCGTGTTAAACCGGATCAGTTGGCTTATGTAATGTACACGTCAGGGAGTACCGGTCAGCCTAAAGGTGTTCTAATCGAACGTTCAACTATGACGGATCGATTTATGAGTCTAATTGATCGTTTATCGTTCACTGAAAATGATCATTTTTTAGCCTTAACTGATTATACGTTTGACATTTCATTGGTTGAATTACTGTTGCCTTTAATGCTGGGTGCAACGGTTGTTTTAGCAGAGCAGGGTGCGCTGATTGACGGAGAAAAAATAAAAAAATATTTAGATCACTATGGCGTTACTGTCATGCAAGCAACTCCTATTACCTGGGACATTCTTTTGAAATGTGGCTGGCAAAATTCAGGCAATTTTAAAATACTAGTGGGTGGCGAACAGTTCACAAAGAAATTAGCTGAACGCTTAGATTATTCGAAAAGAAATGTCTGGAATCTCTATGGACCGACTGAAGCTGCTATGTGGGCTAGCGCATATCAATTGACTGATAAGATAAGCACGGAGTCAGTTCCCTTAGGTGATCCTTTAAGCCAAATTAATTTTTTCTTGTTGAACGAACAGCTGAATGAAGTCACGTTTGGCGAAGTTGGAGAACTCTACATTTCTGGCTCTGGGTTAGCGTGTGGCTATCTGAATAATCCGCAATTAACGAAAGAAAAATTCATTTTTCATCCAAAGACGGGTGAGCGACTTTACCAAACCGGTGATCGTGTTATTGCTTATGATTGCAACACATTTTGCTTTCTCGGACGTACGGACGATCAGCTGAAATTCTTAGGCATTCGAATTGAAGCGGGAGAAATTGAATTTTATTTAGAGAAAAATCCGTTAGTTAAAAAGGCGATTGTGAAGCAACATGAGTCTGAGCATACCTATCCATCTCTCGCAGCATACCTAGAAATCGATGAAGTACATCTTCTGAAAGAGATACAAGATTCAGTGCACGATACGGCTATCAAGAATGTGTATGAAGAGATTTATCAAAAGGCAGAACAATTTGAAGATCATCGCGGCATTAATCTCTGTGGATGGAAAAGTGCTTGGAGCGGACAGTTTTTTTTACTTGAGGAGTTAGAGGAATCCTTCCGTTTTATTCATGAACAACTGGAACACGCTAATTTGACGAATGTACTTGAAGTCGGTTGCGGTACCGGCTCATTGTTGATGCGGTACGTTGATCGCGCTGAACATTACACGGCGTTAGAACTCTCGGAGCAAGCAATCCATTATGTGAAAAGCCGATTAACGGATACTCAGAGAGAAAAAGTAGCTTTTAGAAATCAATCGGTTATCGACCTATGCGAAGAAAAAAAATACAGCTGTATCATTGTTAATTCAGTTATTCAATACTTTCCTTCCTCAAGTTATTTAGTAGAAGTACTGCAGAAGTTAGTAGGTGCCACTGAAGAGGGAGGAACCATTTTGCTAGGTGACCTACGTTCCCTAGAGTTGCTTAATCTTTTTGTTTTGGAACGCATGCGAAGGCAGAAAAAGAAGCCTGAGTTTTCTAATTTTTACTATAAAACGCGTGAAGCCGAGCTCGTTCTCTCACCCAATTTTTTTTACTGCGTGCGATCTCTTATACCTCGGATTGCAGACGTGATTATTTCAGTGAAGCAAGGGGACTATTTCAACGAATTGAATAATTTTAGATACGACGTGATCTTACGTGTTAGCAAACAGCATCCTGACTATCAGTCGGATTTACCAATCACGTACGATCCCAGATGGACAAAAGCTGAAGTAACGCAACTCATTCAACAGAATCTGAATAAGGTCTTGATTATTGGTGCTGTTCCTAATCAGCGTATGATTCATTTGATTTCAGATTTTCAGTCCGTTTTTTCTACGTTCCGAGGTGGAAATCATGAGATTAAGAACAAATCTTTAACGCAATTTTTGTTGTCCGTCCAATCAAGACAGCATAAAAAATACGTTCAATACGATCGAAACTATCCAATGACTCATTTGGAGTTGCACTTTTATCCTGTTCGTAAAAAACTAAGGCCGGCACCTGTTATTAGAGCAGAAGATTTTACGCAATGGGTTCGCGAACCCTTTCATCCTAAATATCAAACGTATGCGTTTAAACATATTAAGTCCACCTTGCGTCAACAACTGATCTCTTGGATCATCCCATCGATTTATGTTTGGGTGGAGCACTGGCCTTTGAGTATTAATGGGAAGATTGACAAAAAACAACTCAACTCATTGAAAAAAATAGGTCACTTAACAACAAAGGATCCATCGACACAAAGCATATTGAAAAACTTTCTTGTGGACTTAACAGGAGAGCGTGTTTCAGTCAATCAGCCCATCCAAGACTATGGACTATCCTCGCTGTACCTGCAGTATTTTTTAGCGACGGTTCAAGAACACTTTTCTGTTTCTATCGCTTATTGTTTTCTGGGTCAATATAATACGTTGCAAAAACTGGCTGATTACATTGATTGTTGTCTGCTATTAAAGGAAAAAAATTATGAGGAATCAGAATCAAAGTCGGAGCACGCAGAATAATCCTCTGTTTATCTCTGCCAAACACGGCAACTTATTAGACGAGCCTCTGCTCATTTTAGTAAAAGAGCATTGGCTTATTTGTGATATTAGTGAATCCGCTGCCTTCAAATTTTTTGGAGAAAATAAGTCCGAATTGTTGAATCGATCGTTGATTGAACTCCTGATCAACAAGAATCTGGACGTTAAAGAATTATTAGCAGGGATTAAAGCGAGTGAGCGCTTATTTTCTTATCAAGCTAAGTTGCACCAAGCGGACACGCACAGCACTTACGATGTAACGATTGTTCATCTTCGCTTCGATCCTGAACCGTATTTTTTGGTTTTAATCGATCCATGCAGCCATGAATCTTATGGAAACTTGCAGGCGTATATTACTACGATCGTCAATAATTTACCGGGTGCTGTTTATTGGAAGGATAGAAACGGTGCTTATATGGGTTGCAATCAATTTGTGGCGCAGATGGCAGGCTTTAATTCTTCGCGAGACATGATCGGTAAAACAGATTACGATCTGTGTTGGAAAGAATTTGCTGATGACTGGCATCACATGGATCAAGAAGTGATGAAAAAAGAAAAGACCTTGATACGGGAAGAAAGAGCAAAACTGGCAGATGGACGAATTATTACCGAGTTAACCTTCAAAACCCCGCTTCGTGATAGCCAAGGTACGATCATGGGTGTCATCGGAACTTCATTGGACATCACGGACAAGAAAGTATTAGAGGAACAACTCATTCAGGCGAAAGAAAAAGCAGAAGCGGCTAACCACGCAAAAACAGAATTCATCCGTAACATCGAACACGACATTCGAACGCCCTTCAGCGGCGTGTACTCCATGGCCCATTTTTTAGTAGACGAAATCAAAGAAGAACAAGCCAACGCCATGATTCGTGCGATTGCGGATTGTGCGACGGAGCTGCTGAATTACTGCAACAGCGCCATTGAGTTTTCCAGACTTGAATCCGGTGCGCTTCCGTTGGTTGATAAAAAAATGGATCTAAAAAACCTGGCTGAACGCGTCTTGGCGATGGAAAAACCGGCGGCTTTAAGTAAAAATCTGGAAATTTATTTTGACTATGATCCGGATCTCCCGCGCTTATTTATCAGTGATGAACAACGGATCCAACGCATTCTGATCAATTTATTGGGTAATGCGATTAAATTTACGAAGCAAGGACACATTAAACTCAGTATCCAAAAACTGAAAGAAATAAAGGACAGACACTGTGTCGTTCAATTGATCGTAGAGGATACGGGCATTGGGATTCCAGACGATAAACAAGCCGCGATTTTCGAAAAATTTAGTCGCGTAAGCCCTTCGAATCAAAACTATTACAAAGGCGCTGGCTTGGGCTTAAGCAGCGTTCGGTATCTAGTTCAGTCTTTGGAGGGTGAACTGGATTTAGAAAGCGAATTGGGCCAAGGGTCTCGATTTATTTGTAGTTTACCGATGACTATTTCTCTTTTGGACAACACGATCTAAACAGTTTTTCAAATTAAGGATTATTGATGATCAAGCTATTAGCCGTTGAAGATGATTCCATCGCGCAGTTTATTGTTCGTGCAGAGTTGGGGAAGTCAGGTTATGACATAGATATCGCCAGTTCTGGCGACGAAGCGATCCAGAAAGCCATGCAGACTCGGTACGATTTTATCCTAATGGACATCGGCCTTGGAAATACCGATGGATTCATCGTCACAAAAGCCATTAGAGCGCAATCAATGCTTAATAAAGAGACGCCTATTATTGCTTTGACCGCCCACGAAGAGGAATCTTATCGCTCCAAAGCGAAGGAAGTAGGTATGCAAGGGTTTCTTGCCAAGCCTTTGAGATTGGCTAAATTGAAAGAAATCTTGGATAAATTAGCAGGGCCGAGTGCTCTTTAATTTTGGAACACTAGCACAAAAACGAAGGTGTTTTTCTTACATAAAATTGCTGTGCTGGTTTGCCAGCTACTTTTTTCAAAGTAAAAAAGTAGCTCCGTATCGTGGCATTAAGTAAGATGGCGTCCTAAGTGCGTCAATCATAGGAGTCTTGTAATAGAAATGCCTCGTTTTAGCGACTGAAAAATATCACTTTAATGATATAATACATATAAAGCATGAAAGTAAGATTCTATCAAAAAGACAATGGTAAACAGCCGGTGGCCGAGTTTTTACAAGAACTGCCTACCGATGATAGAGCGAGAATTGTAGCTTGTTTGCAGAATGTAGAAAAGCTTGGTTTCGACAGCCCGAGAGTTATCTTTAGACAAATTAGAGGTCAGCTCTGGGAGATTAAAATTAAAACACATAGAAGTGGATACCGCTTGTTCTATGTGTGCGTGAAAGGTAGCCGTATTGTCTTGCTTCACGCTTATAAGAAGCAATCGCAAAAAGCACCTAGAAAAGAAATTGAAGTAGCGGAAAAACGTATGCTTGAGGTGTTAAAAAATGAGAGCGCTTACCTTAACTGAGTTTGTTAGTAAACAATTAAAGGTCGATCCGGAATTTTCTGAGCATTATGCTCGTGAGCAGATTATCAATAATATTGCAGAAATGATCGTTGAAGCTAGAAAAAAGGTGCATTTAACACAATCAGAGTTGGCTAAAAAAATTGGTACAAAACAATCGGTTATTTCGCGTATTGAAAGCGGTAATAGTGCCTTTATTCCTTCATTGGAAACGTTAATCAGAATTGCTGCCGCCTTGAATATGAAATTGCAGTTGGAAATGCAATCACAAGGATGATCAAGGGTGTTTTTGACTAAAACTCTGAAATGTCAATTAGCGGATCAGTTAACGAAAAGTGACTAAGGTACACTACAGAATTCAGAAACTGAAAAATAGTTTGCGCGCGATTGTTATGGTTTTTTCTTACGGATATTTTTAGCGGCATAACTTGATCCCGCTTGTCTTGGATCGTTAGCAGGGAAAAATTCGGTTGCGTTCGGATTAAGGGTCGAGTGCACGGAAAACATTTCCAACATTGCGAATAATTTATTTCGTATACTATTGTTCAACTTTTTCTCGTTGAGTAAATTAATCAAAACATGATTGAAATCACGTTTTTTCTCTGGGTCTTTATTAATTAACGAGGTTGAGCAATCCAGTAGCGTCGTAAAGCTCTGCTCTTTGTTTTCATTAATAGCCTGCTGGCAAGCAGTTTCTAAAAAATCTGAATAAATATCGTCAACATAATGATCTGCCTGATTCAATATTGTTTTGATCGCTCCCAGGTTTTGAGAAGCCACCGCGGTATTCAACTGAGAAGAAAAAAGTATTTTTAGCGTGTTAACATCATTATTACTTAACGCTGTTTGAATGAGCGCTTTAAAATCTGTCTTTGTTCGTGTCTCTTCATCTTGAAGCAACCAATCAACTACTTCGGACAACCCAAGCTGAACACCTAATTCAAGATTTGTACACTCGGAAAGCTGTAATTTCGCACCGTGCTTTATTAAAAGCGCTATGCTCGGGAGATCGCATGAGACGATAGCGCAAGCAAGTGGACTGATGGCATCGCTGTCTAAGCTGTTTACATCGGCTCCATTTTCTATTAGCTCCTTCAATCGATCGTCTAGACCATAGCGTGCTACCCAATGAATTAGATAGTCTCCGTCACTATGACGTCGCGTAGTTTCCTCATTGATGGCATGCTCGCGCTCTTTCAGCTTCTTAAAAGCAGCTATAAAACGAGTTTTATCCACGCAATCGCCTGTAACATAGGATTGTAAGGCAAGGAGGTATTGTGCCTGTTCAGGTGCTATGTACAGACATTGTTTTAAGTGAGCGACAATATTTTCCATGGGCACCTCCATCCCTGGCAAGTCATTAGGATCACTCACCTCAAAGTTATTTTTCTCTGTGAGACTTAAAGCAATATGATGCTTTGGAGTACCTAGCGATAAAACAACCCGAGAACCCATAGCCTTGATAACAATTAATACGTCTCTCACACAGTCGAGGTAAGAAAATAATTCCTGATCACTTTGATAGATCCATGGATCAGTATCTAAAATAACCAACCCTCCTTTTTCTTTGAGCGCATTAGAGGCAACCAAAGAAGCGACGTGATAGATATTTTGCTGGGTAATTTGTTTTCCAGAAAAAATGTCTTTAAATGCCTTAGGCTCAAAATATAGTTGGACACCATCGAAAAAAGCACGGACATCGATAAATCGCTGCTCACCTTCCGTCAGTATCCGACGTATTCCTGCTTGAGTCTTTTGGATTTGATTATTTTTTTCAAATAAGGCTTTATCGGCTTTAAAATCTTCAGTTGTTATGTAATACAAACGATTATAAAATTTTTCTTTTTCCTCCGGGCCGAGCAGATACGCTTGAACCCACATCTGTGTTATCCCGAAGCAAACTCCTTCTTCTGGTACATCTTGGTAGCCTTCGTTTTTCATTGCCTCAATCAAAGGTCTTTGATTCGTAAGCCAACCTGGAGGTCGTTCCAACATATTCAATTTCCTATTCCTCTAGTCAATAGCAGTATAGGAAATGAGTAAATTCAGGTTGCGCTTTTGGTAGACGTCTGGAATGCGGGTAGCCTTTTCAGTGGAATTTTCTTTTTTCTACAAAAAAAATCGTCCGAAAAATTATAAATTCTTGGACAACCTAAAATTGATCCGTTAGACTGTCCATTAAATCGTTTCTCAAATAAAATAGACAGCCTGTGGCTTCAAATCGACTAAGGAGACATTTTAATGCGACTTTTTGGTTATGCCAGAGTATCCACTAGTCAGCAATCGCTTGATATCCAGCTCAAGGCACTCAAACAGGCTGGAGTTAAAGCGAATCGGATTTTTACCGATAAAGGATCGGGTGATCATGTCGATCGGAATGGGCTCAATCTGCTACGCATGAAAGTTGAAGAAGGAGACGTCATCCTCGTTAAAAAATTGGATCGTTTGGGTCGTGATACCGCCGATATGATCCAACTGATCAAAGAATTTGACCAACTGGGTGTTGCTGTCCGATTTTTGGATGACGGGATCGGAACAGAAGGCAGCACGGGGAAAATGGTAATAACCATTTTATCCGCTGTCGCACAGGCCGAACGTCAACGTATTCTGGAACGGACGAATGAAGGCCGCCAGGAAGCCAAATTAAAAGGCATTCAATTTGGACGTAAGCGTACCGTAGACAGGGAGCAGATAATAAAATTACGTCACAAAAAAACTGGAGCAACCGACATTGCGCGTCAGCTGAAGATAGCGCGCTCTACCGTTTATAAGGTCATTGGCGAAACAAAAGAAACATCCTTAACGTGAGTTTTCTCACCACTGGGCTTCATATCCCATTAACTAACCTGAAAAGCTAATTTTACCTTTTCGAGGGGTCGGGCATTAATAGCCATCTTGTAGCTTTAAGGATACAATGATAAGCATGAAAACGATAAAGCACTATATAACTCATGATGGCAAGGACTTATACGCTAACTATTTTAGAAAGTTGCGCGACTCAATTGCTAAAGCAAAAATCGCATCAAGGGTTAACCGCATGGCCAGTGGCAATTATGGCGACCATAAACCTTGTCGTGAAGGCGTCTGGGAATTGAGAATCGATCAAGGAGTAGGGTATCGCGTTTATTACAGCCTGGTTGAGAATGAAATCGTTTTACTGCTTCTGGCTGGCGATAAGCGCAGTCAAGATAATGATATTGACGAGGCGATACGCTGCCTCAAAGATTACTTAAAGAGGTGATTTATGGCTAAAACCCGTTTACATGATGACGCAATGGTAGAGATCCTTCGTGAAGACCCTGATTTCACCCAAGTCTACTTACACCAAGCGTTTCTCGATATAGATGAGGAGGGCGGACAGGAAGCCTTTCTGATGGCCCTACGACACGTTGTTGAAGCTCGCGGCGGCATGGCTACTGTCGCGCAGAAGGCCGGTGTATCGCGGGAGACGCTTTATAGAACGTTATCGCCAGCAGGAAACCCGACGCTAAAAACATTGCGTAGCGTTATTAACGCGACAGGTTTTCAATTTTCACACCTTGCCAGTGCTTAAAAGCTGTTATAAGGGTACCAGGCAGAATCGTGCGTAAATACAACACAAGCTCTATAGCATTTAACATATAGATTCAGACAAATTTACGAGGGATATTTCGGTTGCTTTATCGATGAGTTCTCTCCTTGGTCGAGGAGTTGACGTATTTGATTTTTGATGGGGAACCATCGGTGCTCAATGGGATTAAGATCCGGTGAATAAGGCGGCAAAAAGATTAATTGGCATCCTTTTGACTGGACTAAGGCCTGTGCTTAGCTGATTTATGGAAAGCTGCATTATCGGCAATAATAATTTTCCCCGGAGAACATTCAGGCAACAAGCACTGTTCAAGACAGGTCTCAAACATAAGAGCATCGCAATAGCCGTAAAATATAAGCGGCGCTATCGCAGCTACCCGGCTACCCCATGCATTAATTGAGTCAGAGTGAAAAAATTATTTTGAACGACTGGGCCCAGGTTTATAAATGTCTTCATACTTAGGTGGCGGCTCATAAGAGGGCGGTTCAAGGTATTTTCCAATCTCATCTGAGATTCTCTCAAGATCCTTTAATCCTCGAGAAATTTCAGGCACTAATGTTTTGTCAAATTTTCCAGAACTTCTTGTATTTCTCTCGTCTAAATTATCCCTGACAGTTTCAATGGTGTTTTTAAGTGTATCTCCTAGATCTTTTAAGCGTTGGATAGAATCCTGTGTTTCAGGGATATTTCCCAAACGATTCAATGTTTCATCTAATAATTTCAAGGCAGCTTTGATGTTCTGAGCGATTGAGGCAGTATCTTGTTTAGAAAAAAGACTAATTTTCGATTTTTTATGCTCGAGATAATGATCTAAAGCTGAGTGCATTTCAGACAGCGTCTGTTTTATTTTTTCCAGAAATTGATTGATATCACTATTAGGCATAGAACGTCCTTGTACTTGCTAGTCAATCAGTCACTCTAGTACAAGTTACGACGCTTAATAGGAATTCGTTTTACGAATAGGCTGTATCAGACGTGGATTGCCAGTAGATCAACTTTTACAAATAAACTACACGGGTAACAGCGCACGCTTACGCTGTTTGAGCAAGGCATCCTTGCCGGCGGTATAAACCTAACGTAAAGCTTTTAAGCTTGAGAGCGTTGAATATGAATTGGACGCTTGGCTTGAGTCCCGAATCAGTGGTGAGCGTTCGGTAGATTCTGGTTCATTAAAGAATCCTTGACGATTATTGCTCCGCCGTTTTGAAGGCACGCAACAACAGCAAAATAGCTTAGCTATGCAACGCAGGAAGGCGAGGAATAGATTAGAATTTTTAATTTCTTGTGTTGTTTGCGTTGATTCAGAATTAATAGAATCGCTCCGAAAAGAAGATACAGAGTTAGGTATTCCATTTTCTACTTCTAAAAAAGTGACTTTTTTTTGTTTTTTTTCGGTTCGCGGTTGATTTAGAGTTTGATTTGCTTCATTTCCATTGCTAATTTCTGTTAGCGTTGCAGCGGAATGATTATCAGAATCGGACGAGGTATTTTGTTTTAGATTGATGTTATCTGTTTCTAAATCAAAAGTTGCATTTAAAATTAAATTGTCTCTCTCAAGACGTCTTAATGGATCATCTGCTATATCCTTCTCTACTTCTAATACAATTTTTTCTGCAATATCTTGTTTTTCTGCATCTGAAAATACATCAGATTTTAAACTAGCATTCACCAATTCTTTCGCGTTGAATTCAAGACTAGGTCTAATAGCATTTAATACCTCGTCTAAGTTGGTGAGATCCGGTTTGAGTGTTTTTAGAAATGGATTATTTTCCAGTTGATTATGCAAATAAGACTTCAATTCTATTATCAACTTTTGACTTGCTAATTTTTTTTGTCTCGCAAGTTTGGCTGCGTTCTCTTCTGTTTGCGTACTTGTATTACCAAGTTGCTGTTCATCGTCTAAAAACTCGAATTGTTTATTAACAAATTGAGTAGGATATTCTTGTGGGGGGGGGTAACCGAGTTTTCTTCTAAATATTCATCATTTATCTGAAAATCAGAAAGATCACTATTGACGCTGTCATTAAGGGTGTCTTTGGGTTTCATATAATCGCCTCTTATTTTTCCCTATTATTCTTTTTATTTATAGAAAATATCTTACGTAGTATAACTACTATCTCGTACTAATAGATAAATTTTTGAAAAAAAATATTTGAGATGAAGGCGTAAAGCGCAAGGTGTTTTTAAAGTAAATCTGTCTACTTGTTAGTCCAGAGTTTTCATGAGTAGTGCAATCTAGAAAGTGGGTCGCGCTGATTTATCCCCGCGCAGGAAAGGCACTTGAACCATCGGCCAGTCCGGCACTGGAACCGCGCCGAGATTCCGTGACTTCAAAGTTCGTTCTCGGTACCAAATGCATTGGTTCGCGTAAATAGGCGAATATCCTGAGCAAATTACATAAGCCTTGCCCGATTTGAGTCTCATGACTTGATCCGGTCTTTGTAAAGGAACGCTTTGGTACTGAAAATTTTTAGCCGT
>JABDAQ010000034.1 GCA_013289115.1 Gammaproteobacteria bacterium | reverse complement strand
AGAAGTTACTGATGAAAAAGAACGCGAGAGGCTGAAACAATTATCGACTATTCGTCAATTAATACTGGCGTTCCAATTCAGCTATCTAATAGTGAGAACTTGTTCAATCACTCATGATCCGAAGATTTATTGTCGACAGTATGCCGATAGCTTGGACAATCAGGCACTCTACAATCCGATAGGAACTATCTTAGCTCCTGACTTATTTGATGATTTAGGACAGTTATATGAAAAGATGGAAAAATTTGAATCTGACGCTCTTATGCCGATCCTACAGACGTTACTGTTTAAAATTGTTCATCTCCCCTTTTTCTTCACTGATAAGGCAACCTCTTCCCAGAATCATCCTAGGCTATTTATCCGCCCATTAATGACCCAATTATTGGAAAATAACTCGCTTATTATTTATGACAATCAAGACAAGATAAAGGACGAGACCATTTTGGTGGTGTTGTGCGCGCAGCTAAGTAATATGATTGCTCACCCATCGTTTCTATACTTCGTTTTTGGTCTGTTAAGCGATTGTTGTCTCTTCTTTTTTCAAAAGCCTATTTGGATGATGCTTCCAAAGAAAGATGAGCTAGCAAACGCTGAAGAAGAGAAGACAATGCTTGAACAAGCATGTCGTGTGCTTTCACTGTGGCAGTGCCGCATCACGTTGACTCAGTTCATTGAACAGCAACAATTCTCTTTAACCGAATACAGTAAAACATTTGATAAGCAGAACGATCAGGACCGATTCAAAAAATTGTTAGCGCCTGTTACTTTTCTTCGGGAGCAATGTGTTGATGAAACAGGAGCGCCGCATACCACTGTATTTGAAAAATATTACCCACTCTTATCGGCTGCGCACGATTATGATTTACAAGCAATACAAAAAATCATTAAGGAAAATCCATTGCCTCAGCTCAGTAAAGATGAAGCTGAACGATTGGAAAGTACACAATGGTATCAGTTTCAGGACCATATAGATTTCTATTGGATAAATTATACGTTAAGTTGCTACTTAAGGAACTTTGAGCCCAATGAACCCAAAGGGTTTGTTTCGAACTTGTTAAATTGGCTGTGTGCCTATGAAATGGCAGCTAAGCTTAAATTATTAGATCTTTTTTCAGAAAATATCATAAATATAAATTTTGATGGCTCCATTACATTCAAACTGCCGCGTCTAAAAAGTATTTTGCAACGAGCAATGCAAGAAACAGCCGATCCATTGGATATTTTTAGCAAGCCTATAACTGATGCGGAATTATGTATTTTCTCTCTCTTCTGGCTTTATAGAATTTTTGGTGCCTGTATTTTTCAAAAGCCACAAGTGTTACTTGGACTCTATGCGCTATGCGTGCAAAATACGCAAGCGTCCGATCATTCCCATTATTTAAAAGGAATCTTTTTAGATGAAAATAGCTGGGCCTTTACTTGCATAAAACAATTATCCGACTGCGAACAATCATTTAAGCAAGCGTTTCAAAAAAAGAATGCTTCTGTGCATGACAAGCAAAAGGCATGTTCTGAATTTGAACCTGCCGTAAAAGAAATACTAAAAATATTTATGACAGAAGTCCCGATGTTTGATTCTAAGTACAGCGATATCAACGCGCAGATTATCAATTCATTTACAAATGAAGGGGCCTTCGTATACGGGAATAAAGATAAACTTATTTGGAGTCTACCTATCGATCTAAATAATTGGGAACTTATTACAGCAGCTGCTCACTTATCATTTCATGATATATCGGGTGGTTTACTCAATTTAAAACAATCACTGGATTTTCTTAAATTTCTCCGGGAAACAATCGCGCCTTTAAGTAAGCATTTCTGCAAAGAAAGTAGCGCTTTGCCTTTTAACCCAACCCCTTTTAGTAAGCAATTAATAGCCGAGCAAGCTGTCTGCTTATTCGCGCTATTTTTCTTTCACGACAGTATTCAGCAATTTGCAAATTTTACTGAGATGCGACGGCAAATAGAAGCAAATATTAATATCCAAACAGCGCTTTTAGAAAGTGTTAAGGCAGTACGCGGCGTGTTTAAAAAAATTGATAATGAAAACGCCGCCATTGAAATACTACTTGAACTTATCTTGATTGAATTTAAGGAAGGATCGATAGACTATAGGCCTTATACTTTGCTGAGCCAATTAAACTATCTGAATAGTGAATTTCTTGATATCAAAGAATATTCTAGAACAGCTATAGAGGAGTTGGAAGCTGAATCTAATAAGTTATTAAATAGTATTAAAGCGTTAGAAAAAAAAATCCAACTTTCAAATTTTAATTTCATAGTAACGGGTAACCACGATAAAATCATACGAGTGATCATTACTGAGCCAGAAAAAACACTTACTGACAATTTAATAATTTTCATTCATGAAGCAAATACTGAATATAATCAATTGAAAAATAAAATTGTAAAACGCAAAAAAGAATTAATTCAGGAAGAATTAAAAGAAAATCTCAATACAATTCGAGATTATTTGAAGGATTGTTTTACGCCTTTAGAAAAAAAAGAAAGTGTATTGAAGGGTTCTGATATTTTTGACGAAATTGCTTATCGCGTTTCAGACATTAAGGACAGTAAAAAATATAAAGATGATCTAGAAATTAAAACGTCCTTGGATCAACACAAGATTGCTTTGTATGATTTTGCTAAAAAATTACGCCAAAGCATTTATGAAACTATTGATACGTGTGATTCATTCAACGCTTGCTTAAATATAAATGAGCAACTGATAGATCGAACAAGTTTTTTATCAAAGGCATTAAATTGTTATTCTACTTTAGCTAAGTTCGTTACATTAAATTCCATAGATGCCAAAGAAGTATTGAAAAATCGTGTCGATCGTTTGGCTAAAGAAAGTATTCATGTGCGAATGCTGATTAAAGAATTGATTGAAGAATTTATGATTCTCGATCCTGAGTCTTTGAAACCTAATAGATGCTTAATTAAAAGTAAGCTGTTTTTAAAAGAACTTGAAAAGAAATTTATTGCACTCAATAGTGAGCGTTCATTTAATTTTAAAAAAAATAGAAACTTATTTTTAAAAAACATAGAAACAGTTGCAGGTTCAGAGGAAGCAAAAGACTGGATCAGTTTTAATAAGTTATCCGGCGAACTTAAATTTTCTGGAGTAGATCTAAACAATATTGCTGCTGTGTTTCACGATACATTTTTTATAAAGAATGAGGCAATTGATAATAGAATACAACCGTCTTCTCAATCTAAGTTTTTTAATAAAAAAGTGGATCAGTCAGCACCCGAACAACGATCTTATTTAGACAATCGTTCTGCTTTATAGTTTGATAGTACGCATTTTGCGTATTACAATGTGCGTACTATCGATTATTCAGGAAAAAAAGTGAACTATTTTCCCTTATCATTAGCGAGCGGTAAAGCTTTCTGTAACCGACGCAATGAATTAAAACGCATTCATTATAATCTTAAAAATAAAAATGCTACTTTGCTGATTTCTCCGAGGCGTTATGGAAAAACAAGCTTGGCGCTTCAAGCGTTTGAGAGTATTCAATGGCCGTACGCACATATTGATCTCTATAAAGCGCTTAGTGAAGAAGATATTGCGCATTTTATATTAAATGGCATAGGTCAATTATTGGGTAAAATAGAAAGTACACCGCAAAAATTAATAAAAGTAGCCTCTGATTTTTTTACTGGCCTTCAATTAAAATTTGCAGTCGAAAAATATGGACTGTCTGTAGAGCTTAGTCAAAAAGATAAGCGACCTGTGGATTTAATTTTAGCCGCACTTGAACGACTCGATGCGCATGTTTTAAAACGAAAAAAACAAGCCATCTTGTTTTTAGATGAATTTCAAGTACTCGCTGAAGTTGTTAATAATAATCGCATTGAAGCTGCGATTCGTGAAGCCGGGCAAAAAACAAAAGCAGTGTGTTATGTATTTTCAGGAAGTAATCGTCATCTCATTGAATCTATGTTTAATGATAAAAAGCGACCATTTTATCATTTATGTGATCAATTGATCGTAAAACGTATGCATAGATCTCATTATATTCCTTACCTCACACACGCGGCACAGGAGCGTTGGAGTCGCACTTTATCAGAATCGGGAATGGAAGTTATTTTTGAAGTAACAGAATTACATCCTTATTATTTAAATAAATTATGTTCTTTAATTTGGCAAAAAGAACAATCACCCAATGCTCAGGATGTTTATGAGATCTGGCATCAACATGTGAACGAAAATAAATCAAGTGTTGAACGAGAGTTTAGTTTATTACGTTTGAATCAAAGAAAGCTATTATTGCAGCTTGCCTTAAATCAAGAAATTAAAATGCCATTTAGTAAGAAATATGCGCTGCAATGGAGTATGTCGAGCACGAGCATTCATCGCGCAATGGCCTCTCTCATCGAAAAAGATTATGTCTTGATCGATGAGGAAGGGAACTACAAGATACTCGACCCGCTTTTAAAAGCCGTTTTATCTGAGTAAAACAATTTATACCAAATCTTCAAACATAGCATTCAAACGTTTTACAAACCCAGAAGCGTCTTCTAACTGGCCACCTTCTGCGAGTATTGATTGTTCCAGCAAAATCAAAGCCCATTGCGCAACACGCGCATCGTCTTGTTCTGATTTTAAATGTTGGATCAGTTTATGATCGGGATTTAATTCCAAGATCGGCTTGTTTTCAGGAAGTGCTTGACCCGCTGCTTGGAGTAAACGTTGCATGTGTGCGCTTAAAGCATTTTGTTCAGAAACAACACAGGCGGGTGAGGTTGTTAAGCGCTGTGATAATCGTACTTCTTTGACACGATCACCCAAGGCATTTTTGAATTGTTCGAGCAAGCTTTTGAGATCATCTTTAGGTTCTTCTGGTTTTTTCTCAATTTCTAATTCTGAAATTCCACTGATGTCCGCGTCTTTTGCAACCGATTGTAAAGGCTTTCCATCAAATTCGGTTAAATGCGCTACGAGCCATTCGTCAATACGATCGGATAATAATAAAACTTCAATGCCTTTTTGACGGAATATTTCTAAGTGCGGACTGTTTTGCGCACTGATAAAATGTTCTGCGATAATGTAGTAAATATTTTTTTGTTCGGGCTTCATACGCGCACAATAATCCATCAAGCTAATGGTTTGCTCGGCTTTATCTGTGTGCGTTGAAGAAAAACGTAATAATTTCGCGATCGCTTCTCGATTACTGAAATCTTCTATTGGGCCTTCTTTTAAAACTTTACCAAATTCATTCCAGAATTTCTGATACTTTTCCGGTTGTGTATTTGCCAGATCGGCCAAAAGATCAAGCACACGTTTTGTATTGGCCATACGAATGCTTTCTGTGAGCTGATTGGCCTGTAATAATTCGCGCGATATGTTCAATGGCAGATCTTTGCTGTCGACAATACCTTTGATAAAACGTAAATAACGCATTAAAAATGCATCTGCGTCATCCATGATGAAGATACGATTGACATATAATTTTAAACCGCGCGGTTTTTCATGATTCCATAAATCCAAAGGTGCATGATTTGGAATATACAAAAGCGTAATGTATTCGTGTTTTCCCTCGATTTTGTTATGGCTCCAAATGAGTGGATCTTGCATATCATGCGAGAGATGTTTATAGAATTCTTGATATTGTTCCTGCGTAATTTGCTGTTTAGATAGGCTCCATAGTGCTTGCGCATGATTCACTGTTTCCCAGGTAGTTTCTTGCTCTGCATTTTTATCTGATTTATCGATATCCTTTTTCATTTGAATGGGAATGGGGGTGTGATCGGAGTATTTTCGAATAATTCCTTTTAAACGCCACGTGTTTAAAAATTCATTGTCTTGCTGTGTGTTTTCATTTTTACGCAAATATAAAATGACGCGCGTACCACGTTCGTGTTTGTCAATTGTTTCAATACTGTAGGTGCCATCTTCGCCATTGGATTCCCAACGCACACCTTCTGACGTAGGAGAGCCGGCATGGCGTGTTTCAACGACAACGCGTTCTGACACGATCAAGGATGAATAAAAACCAATACCAAATTGTCCAATTAATTGAGCATCTTTTTGTTGATCGCCGCTTAAAGAGGCTAAAAATTCACGCGTACCTGATTTTGCGATCGTGCCTAAATGGTCTACCACTTCTTGACGCGTCATGCCTATCCCGTTATCGATGACTGTTAAGGTATGTTGTTCCTTGTCTACTTCGATTTGAATCTTAAAATCAGTATCTTGCTCGTACAAAGTAGGATCTGAAATGGCTAAAAATCGCAATTTATCGATCGCATCCAAGGCATTGGAAATAAGTTCGCGTAGAAAAATTTCCGAATTGCTGTATACGGAATGAATGGTTAACTTGAGTATGTCTTTGCTTTCAGTTTGAAAATTGTAAATTTGTTTTTCAGCCGTGGCCATAATAGTAGTACTCCAAGAATGTGGCTCAATTTTTATTAAAGTTAAGGTCTAAACATTTATTTTCAAGGGTAAGGGCGTCGTTTCATTGCACCGCGTGCGATAGAGGCCTGAACATAAGCGCGCTTTTGTTCAAGTGCTTGTTGTTTGTCTTTATCTATTTTTTGTGCTTGTAAACGTGTGATACGTGCTTGAAAACGTTTTTGCGCTTGTTCGAGTAGGTAAGAATGATTTGCTTGCTCAATCAGATCAATACAGTCAACAGGACAGGCAGGTACGCATAAACTGCAACCTGTGCATTCTTGAATTAATACAGTATGCATTTGTTTGGCTGCCCCTACGATAGCATCGACAGGACAGGCCTGCAAACATTTGGTACAGCCGATACAGTCCGATTCACGAATGAGAGCACGTTGTGGTTTTAAAGGAGGTTCAAACGATCTGCTCATGCTTTTTGAATCGATGTTTTAAACTGCGATAGCATCGTGTCAGTAATACGCGTTAATAAGGGTTCATAATCGCGTATGTTGTGTGTAAGCAGTAAATTTTTATGATCCTGCCAATTTAGTTCAGGGCTATTTAAAAAAGTTTCTACCTTAGCGACCGTGTTCGGTAGGATAGGTTTTAAATACAGCATTAAAATACGAAAGCAATTTAATGCTGTGGTACAAATAATCTGTGTTTCTTGCCGTCTATTAGGATCTTTGATACAGGTCCAAGGCTTAACACGGTCGATATATTGATTTACTTTTTCAGTCAAATTCATCACTGTGCGTATTATTCGATGATAGTGACAGTGTTGATAATACTCGGCAATCGTTGTATGCGCATTGATAATTGTTTGAAGTAATTCAGGTTCTGCGCAGGTGTGGGCCAATTGATTATTAAATTCTTGATTGATAAAGCGCGCACAGCGGCTGGCAATATTAATTAATTTACTGATGAGTTCGGCGTTAATACGTTGCATGAATTCATCAAAATTTAAATCGAGATCGTCGGCTTTATGGTTTAATTTGCTAGCGAAATAGTAACGCAAATAATCAGGATGAAAATGTTCTAAATAACTGCGTGCAAGAATGAATGTACCTCTGGATTTCGACATTTTCTGACCGTCGATAGTCAAATAGCCGTGTGTAATAATCTGAGTCGGCGTGCGAAATCCAGCGCTTTTTAAAATAGCCGGCCAAAAAATTGCATGAAAATTAATAATATCTTTGCCGATAAAATGATAGAGATCAGTTTTTTGCGCATCGTGCCAATACGCAGAAAAATCTAATTCAGGACGCTGTGCGCATAAATGTTGAAAGATTGCGATATAACCAATGGGTGCATCTAGCCAGACATAAAAATATTTATCGAGTCGACCCGGGATAGTAAAACCAAAATACGGCGCATCGCGCGAGATATCAAGGTCATGCAAGCCTTCTTTAAACCATTCTAATAATTTATTTTTGACTTCTTCTTGCACATGACCGGCCTGGATCCACGCGCGTAGAAATTCAGTGTACTGTGATAATTTGAAAAAATAATGTTCGGATTCTTTCGCGATCGGCGTGCAACCTGAAACGACAGAAATCGGATTGATCAGATCAAGCGGCGCATAAGTAGAACCGCAGGCTTCACAATTATCTCCGTATTGTTCGGGTGTTTTACAACAAGGACAACAGCCTTTGACGTATCGATCGGGCAAGAACATGTTGGCTTGCGGATCGTAGGCTTGAGCAATGGTGCGGACACAGATAGCCTTATTTTCAAACATGCGTTGATAAATGAATTCAGTTAAAACTTTGTTTTCTGGAGAATGTGTCGTGTAATAATGATCAAAACTGATATGAAAGCCAGCGAGATCGCGTTCATGTGCTTCTTTGATTGATGCGATCAATTGTTCAGGACTGATCTGCTGTTTCTGTGCTGCGAGCATGACGGGTGTGCCGTGTGTATCTTCACCGCAAATAAAAAGGCAATCACGGCCTTGCAGGCGTTGAAATCGTACCCAGATGTCTGCCTGAATGTATTCGACTAAATGACCGAGATGGATCGGTCCATTTGCATAGGGTAGAGCACAGGTTACGAGTAAGTTTTTCATTATTTATTGCATGCTTGGTTTATGATTGGGCGATGATTCTTCTGCTGTGCTAATTACAAAGGATTGTTTGAATAAGCATTTTAATTCTTTTTTTAATTCTGAGTTTTTTGGAAGTTTATCGATGAGTGATGTGAGCTGAGTTTTACAATCCTGTGGGAATTTATAAGCGTTATTATTTTGAACTTCAGTTTGCAATAATTGGATGTCAAGTTGTAATAACTTGTTTAAATCTTTAACTTTTTCTATGAGTTTATTATCGATCTCGCTGTATTTATGAGTAGGAAAGAAACACGAAGCAAAAAAGTTAGGTTTAGGCATTGTATCATACGCCTTCTTATATGCCCATTTACGCTCAGCCAGCCAGCACTCTACTAAGGTTGGAATGACATGCCAGTCTTCCGTGTATTCTTTGCATGCGGGATCATTGATTATTTTACGACGTAAAATCACTTTTGAGTTTTCTTTAAGTTTAAAAAGTGGTTGATTCGGTTGTTCTGTATCTGGAAGCGGATATAGTACGTAGTCTTCTTCTTTATGTTTATCAGGAATCTTACCTGTCTTATAAATGTCGACTAAAACATTCATTGTAGTAAGGGCTGCTTCCTCAAGCATCTTGCGATTCTCTGCGTTTTCTTTATTAAAATAGTGACCATCCCCATAGGCTTGGAATTGCATTTCCCCTCCCTTTTTATTTGTACATATAGGCCCAAACCAATTGGTCTCATCATGTTGTGCTTTAGTTAAGAAGGATCCTAAAATTAGCCCGCATTGATCGACAAGTTCATGATGCAGTGTTATTCGATGACCGCCTGCGAATATATCACTGAAATAATGCAAGGCAAACGCTTGGTAGGCACAGGCTTTATCAAAAAGCTCTTTTTTCTTTGTTTGATCCGATTCAGAAAAAGCCTGTTGCGCTAATTTATAAGCCATATTCCGACCTACTTGATAGGCTTGCAAGGCGTCTGGCCAAAAGTGATCGAAAGCAGCGAACGCGGCAGGTATGTAATCTGGATCAGCGAACGTGTACTCTCTATTCAGTTTTCCTCCATTTTTATCGTAATACTGATTGGGAGGGAGTCCTTTTTTTTTATACTCAGCGATGCCTTTTTCTTCTTCTTCGATGATTGATAAGATTTTTTTTAGTGTTTTGGGATGCTTGAACAATTTAATGAAGTAATCTTCAAAAACACCTTCCGGAGTTCTTGTCTTACCTGGATTGACAATAGTGATGATCTCTTCATTTGTGAGAACACGAAAAACAGAGTAAGGATAGGGGAAATCAGCCAAAGCCACGATCATTCGCAGATCGATGATTATTCCATCAATTATAACTTTTTCAGGAATGCCTTCAGGCAATTTATTTAAGATCTGTGAATGTTCTCCTGAATCAAAACCAAGGTTCTTGAAGAACCCATGTTTTTTTAAAAGAGAGATTATTTTATATGTTATTTCTCTTAGATGATCGATAAGTATATGAGGCATATGACGGTCTCAATTTTATAAAGGAAATCTTAAGTTGTACCGATACTGCGTTTGCAGTATTCTGCAATGATCTCCTGAGTAGTACCGTGCACATTTATATTTTATGGTAACAGAGGCAACCCCCAAAATAAAACATATCATTGCTATCGCATCTGGCAAGGGAGGTGTTGGCAAATCGACGACAGCGGTTAATTTAGCTTTGGCGTTAATAGAGCAGCAATTACAGGTAGGTTTGTTAGATGCTGATATTTATGGACCTAATCAGCCTTTCATGTTAGGTGTGGCGCAGCAAAAACCACAAAGCAGTGATAGTAAAACCTTAGAACCCATTCGTGCGCATGGAATTCAAACCATGTCTATTGGTTATTTGATTGATCGTGACACGCCCATGATATGGCGCGGACCTATGGCCAGTAATGCGTTGCAACGCTTATTTCGTGATACAAATTGGCATGACTTAGATTATTTAATTATTGATTTGCCCCCTGGTACGGGCGATATTCAATTAAGTTTGGCGCAGAAAATTTCGCTCACAGGGGCTGTCATCGTGACAACACCGCAAGAAGTTGCTTTGCTGGATATTCGAAAAGCCATTGGTATGTTTTTGCAAGTGAAAGTGCCAATTCTGGGTGTTGTCGAGAATATGAGTACGCATATTTGTAGTCACTGCGGTCAGCAAGACGAAATTTTCGGCGTTGGCGGAGGAGCGCGAATTACTGAAGAATATCAAATTCCATTGCTTGGTTCTTTGCCTTTAGATAAGCGTATTCGTGAGCAATCTGATCAAGGAGTGCCTGTGTTTAATGCGCAGCCGAAGGGTTTAATTGCAGAAGTATATCGTGAGATTGCGATAAAATTGATTGCTCGCGTATCAGAGCAAAAGCATACTCATATTTCTTTCCCTAAGATCGTGATTGAAGATAAATAGTTACGGAGTGATTATATGGCGATTAAATCGGATGCTTGGATTCGTTTCATGGCTGAAAGCCATGGTATGATTGAACCTTTTTCACCGCAACAGGTGCGTACACGCGCAGAGGTAGGTCCTGTTATTTCGTATGGCGTTTCTAGCTATGGTTATGATGTGCGCTGCGCTGATGAATTTAAGGTATTTACGAATATTAATTCGGTGATCGTAGATCCTAAAAATTTTGCACAAGCAAGCTTTGTGAGCATTAAGAGCGATGTTTGTATTATTCCACCGAACTCATTTGCTTTAGCGCATACCTTGGAATATTTTCGGATTCCTAGAAATATTTTGACGATTTGTTTGGGGAAATCAACCTATGCACGTTGCGGAATTATTGTAAATGTTACACCGCTTGAACCAGAATGGGAAGGGCAGGTAACGTTAGAGTTTTCTAATACTACGCCATTGCCCGCCAAGATTTATGCTTATGAAGGGATTGCACAGATGTTATTTTTAGAATCCGATCAAGTCTGTCAGGTTTCTTACCAAGATCGACAGGGCAAGTACCAGAAACAAAAAGGCGTGACTTTGCCTGAGATTTAAATGCTATGCTAATTTAATTTCGAT
>JABDAQ010000033.1:12414-13021 GCA_013289115.1 Gammaproteobacteria bacterium | reverse complement strand
CCAAACACAAAGCTAAATTTAGCGTATTAGATAACACAGATTTACCTGAACCAGGCCGTGCGTAAATTAGATCAATCCAAGTTGTTTGTTCACTAGATCCAGGTTGAAAAGGCCATGGCTTACCATCTGGGCTTCGAAACATTTGCGCACCCGTTTTCCAAGGCGAAGATGGCCGCGTGATAGGTAACATATAAACAACTTGCGAAAAAGGCAAAACCGTGGGCGTCGCCACGCTATCCATGGTTATGCCCAACAATGTTGATACTACACCAGCAAAAGGATCGCCTGACACTTCTGAGACATCACAGGAGCCCCAACCCTCAATCGCTTTCGCGAGTTCAGCCGCACGCGTACGCAATAATCCAAGTTCGCCTTCAGGCGCCCAAGTACAAGCGGCTACCCGAAACCGCACCACTGCTTCATCAGTATTGACAGTTATATATTGTAAAAAATTATTAGAATCGCTCAATAAACGATTTTGTGCTGAAGAAAAACCTAAAATTGAAGCCAATACGGATTTAAATTTAATCGTGCGCAACCCATCACTTTCGATTAAAAATGAAATGCGCCAGGGAATGCGCGCTGCCAATGTACGTTGAAGTAAGGC
>JABDAQ010000033.1:0-12378 GCA_013289115.1 Gammaproteobacteria bacterium | reverse complement strand
TCTTTGGGCAAAAGATCAATAAAAACACAGGAATAAATCAAATCACCAAAACGCACCGTGCGTAAATCCATATTCTCTGCATCGCGCGGCAACACTTGACGCGCCAAAGACGGCCATAGAATATCTGAAATCGTTCCTTGAGATTTTTCATATTCTTTCAAAGGAATTTTATCGCCTGGTAAACAGGCGCGCCAATTTTGATCGGTAAAATGAGTATCCGCCAACTTGCGAATATCATATACAGCATCATGTACTTCTAAAGGGCTTGCAGAAATGTTTAAGTTGGCTAAATCATTTATAACCGAACGCACAAACGCATCATGCGTATCACGCAAATCATGAATGGCGGCTAAAACATTTTGCGTTAATTTGAAAGGTGGGATTTTTTTCTCACGGATATACTTAAGTTTATCTTTACTTGCTTGCTGCGCTTGTTCATTGGTCAAATTACTTGGCCGCGTCCATAAAACAAAATATACAACTTCGTAAGCACAATATTTACTTAAAAAATTAATGCGTTCATCGAATAAGTCGTCCAATTCTAAATGCAAACGTTTACTGGTTTGGCGACCGGGCGCTAAAACCTCATGAATTAATCCTTCTACTACAGTACGATCATAATGAAATAATACTTGCAAAGCATGACCGGTGCGTGAAAGTGCAGTCTGCAAACTTAAAGTCAAACCATCATGTAAACGCTCGAATTCAGCGGTACCGATTAATGTAGTAACTCCCGAAATTTTAATAACCGAGATGAGCGAGCCATCGTGCGCAACTAATACAGTCGAACTATCAGCGGTTTCTAAATCACAATAGGATTCTGTCGTTTGCCTTAATGAAGAACTTAGCCATGCCAGGAAAGTATCGATACCATCCAGAAATGAGTCGAGCAACTTACCCATACTTAACGACCTTCTTTGTTGCCAAGTTTCTATGATTCAATAGCCAGCGCCTGCGTAGACCAATACCCTATTTGCGTTTGAAAACCGGCACGTGACGGTAATAAACGCATGTGTTCAAACAAAGGCATATTTGCCATTTTATCTGCATCCAATTCAATCAAAATCTGACCGAAAACAGCCGGGTCGCTCATACCATCACCAAATTCTTTTTCTATAACCTGGCTACGTAATTTAAAACTCCGATACGCATCTTGCGCAGCTTCTTTAAACGTAGATTCGCGCACAATTTCAATAAATAAAACATGGCAAAAATGATTCAACTGTGCCTGACTCAACTCAGGTAAATAAATTAAGGTGCCACCGCCATGTCCGCCTGTACCCACCGCTTGTAGAAAAAAACACTGAGCACAAAACACACAGGCTGTTACTAAATTAGATACTTTATTTTGTCGATAGTTTTGATCAAGATTAACAATTTCTTGATACTCATCCGCCTGAAATTCACAAAACTGGCAAGTATAATCATCGCGCTGCAGAATCTTTTTGCTAAATGTTACAAAAGACGGATCCTGCTTACGCCCTAAAAAAACACGCCAACCGTTTGAGTTTACATTTAATTGAATAGGATGCACGCCGTTTCCTATGCCTCAGCTAAAAGTAGAAACACCTGTTAATCCACCCGTCTGGCCACCACTACCGAACACCGTTGCGCCAGCCACTTTAAAAATCGTCGGTAAAAACATCAAACATGCTCCAACGCCTAACAACACGACAGGAGTACCGATCGGAATTTGCGTTGGATTGTCTCGGTGCGCTTTAAATTTTAAAACAGATCCTAATACAAAACCCAAACCTGCAAGATAGGAAAATCCTGTCATAAACTGTGTAAGACCATAAAACGAAGCAGTAATGCCAGATGCTATAGTACCGATATTTTGAGGATTGTCAGCTACAGCCAACTGTGGACAAAGCAACTGCATCCAGATCGTCGCACACAACATCCACACCCTTGAGCGAATCTTACGCGCATAATTTTGCACAAAGCACATACATCCCTGTTTCATACACGACACCTCACTGTGAAAATTTAACTCGCTCTTTTAAAAAAGTCCTTAAAAAGTTATATCTAATTACATCTAAAACGAAGAAACACCTGTTAATCCGCCTGTTCCGTTCGCACTACCAAACACAGTCGCACCAGCAACCTTGAAAATTGTGGGTAAAAACATCAAAGACGCCCCAACACCTAACAACATTACCGGCGTACCGATCGGAATCTGCGTTGGATTATCTCGATGCGCTTTGAACTTTAGAATCGATGCTAATACAAAACCCAACCCTCCAAGATAGGAAAATCCTGTCATGAATTGCGCAACACCCATAAACGAAGTAGTAATGGCTGCTGCTACAGTACCGATATTTTGCGGCCCATCAGCAAAAGCCAAATAAGGATATCCAATTAATATCCCAACTACTATTCGAACCTTCAACACGAACTCATTCAAAAAACTTATTGTTTTTTTCATCATAAACGAACGCCTCATTCAAATATTGTTTTATTTATAAAGTCGACATCTCCCCTCGTCTAAAACCAGGGTGATTCTTACGCAGTAAAACTCAGTAAAAATAGCAAAGCAAACTATATAATTCAAATAAAATTCTTGCAGCTGAAAATACTTTCACTTAACTTGCACCGAACGTAGCTTCAAACATATGTTTCAATCCACCGATGTTAATTGCAAAAACACCCCCTAGTATATGTGTAACTGCTTTAGAAAATGAATCATGGCCTCCTGCATTACTGCTTTTCGTCAATTGTATCCAGCCGCGAATAAATGAAATAAGCCCAATAAATTGGACCACATGCAACACAGCATTAGTAGCCATATCACTACTTGAACCCGATTGATAACTCATAATATCATCTGGACTCGTTGTGCCAAAACTAGAATATAACATGACCTTAAATGCTGTCGGCAAATACATAAGCGCTGTGCCAACGATAAATAATACCATGGTTGATTTAAAATTAGTTTGCGTTGACATCATCGTACGTAAATCACCGTACACTTTTAGCTGATACACAGCACGAAAAATAAATATCATACCAATAAGATAAGCAGCACCCGTAGCCAACTTCCACAGACTTGGAAATTGTGTTGTTAACCGAACCAAGCCCTCTTCAAGCGTTGGAAAATGCACTGCATCGCAACCACTCAGTAAAACATAACTAAAAAGCAATACCAGCGTTAATGCAGTCTTCATTCGATCATAAAAATTCATATATTGCATCTAACTATCACTAGGGCTGTAAGTAATTATGTCGCCTGAGCTGAAACGTACAATACCTTGTTCAGGATCAATATCTTCTACGCTACCGTATCCAGCTACTGAATCGCCCACACTGACTGTAGTTGTTGTACCATCGCGTTGAATCAACCACGCGCGCCCTGGAATAATAGCGCGTACATAATATAAACCTTTATGTTTACTAGAAACAGAGCCCTTCTTAACATACACGCGTCTTATGCTGGGCGTATGGGCATTCGCTGAATGAAGTTGTTTCAATTGAGTGTCCAACTTGTTATCCAATTCAGAAACTCGCATTTCTAAACTCGCTAAACTTGCTTGTAAATCAGATAATTGAGAATCAAGTCGCGTTAAATGTTGCTGATAATCCGGAGCTGGGTGTTCTGAAAAATGAGTTGTCGTTGTAGTTAAGGCTGTATTAACAGGAGCGCTCGACATTGTTGTCGGCATGGGTCTAGCAGGCAACTTAGGCATAGAATGCAGTTTTACTGTCTCTATGCCAGGCATTTTTTGTATGTTTTTCTTATGATCAGAGAAATTTGCTAATTGCATAATAACTTTATAAACAACTGCGATTGCCAATAATCCTACTAAAACCCAAACAATATGTTTGCGTTGTATTTGTTCAAAAATAGGCGCAGACGAACGCATTGGCTGATCAGATTTTACAGCTGAAAACCCAGACATACTGCTGGTTGATTCACTTTCATTAAAGTAATACTCTTCTTCATCTACATTCGAGCGATTATTAAACTCTTTATCCATCATGCAACCTCGATAACATAGAGATCTAATTTGACTGAAGTGAAGGTATTACTAAATCATCCAAAAATAACAAACCAATCGGTGTGCCAGAATAAACATGCACTGTCGGCGGTGTCGCAAAAACACTCGACATGTTCGATGCATATTGAGAACCAACATTACCTAATGCAACCATAAATTTGCCACGGGCATTTAAATCAGGATGCTGAGTGTCAACAGCAAGACCATTCGTCACCACAGTCTGCCCTGAAGTCATGATTGCATTTGCATATCCTTCTAAAAAGGCTGAAGCAAACAAAGTACCATAACGAAGTATGTAATGGTTATTAGTATAACTTGATAACGCTGTTTGCGCGGTATTTTGATCGATGGCAACTACATTAATTGAGATGCCTGATGGATAATTTGCCAAACTTAATGTTTGGAATTGTATCAACACCTTCTGACCTTGAACCGTTAATTTACCGATTAAACGTCCACCTTTAAATTTGCCATCAACGATCTCGGCTAGAATAGGTCCCGGCGCATCGCTATTAACTTCACTTAATAAAGTAGCATAGAGGATCGTCCCTGCTTTCACGGTAGGCGTTATCGGCACCGCGGGCGTCGAACCAGACGCTCCGCTTGCACCTGAAGCGCTACCTCTATTCATTGTTCGACCAGAATCCGCCAAACCATTTTGTTGTGCAATCGGCGGAATTCCAACAACATACTGCTGCTGCGGTGCAGCCCAGGCTGTAAATAATTGTGTCGCTTGTGTTGCCATCGCTCCCTGCATTTGCTGCTGTAATTGATCTGCTTTTTGTATCGAAATCTGCTCTGCCTGTTGATCAATGAGCGCTTGCATCGCAGTATTACCAGAGGGAGCTGCTCCAGGTGTTAAATTAGCAAAAGCATCGTTAGAGGCAGCTCCAGTCGTTTGTGCTGCAGCGTTGACAGTGGGCTCGGCTGGAGCAGTCGTACTACCGATAACATTATTTTGCAGATCGCGTACTGTGCCATCCGCACCTAATTGACCAATCGCTCTACCTTGTGCATCACGTACAATGCCGTCAGCACCCACTGTGCCGATCATTCGACCTTGCTTATCATAAACGGGCGCGCCCGGAGCCGTAGGCCCAACAGTTCCAATAGGGCTGCCATCCTCATCAACTACGGTCCCATCCGCTTTAACGCTACCAATCACTTTGCCATGAATATCACGCACTCTACCATCAGGACCCACTGTGCCAATTAATCGACCTTGCTTATCATAAACGGGCGCACCTGGAACATTACCAGAATGTTTACCTGCAGTAACTAAAGGTTCTGCTTTGCCAATAATATTGCCTTTACTATCACGGACTGTACCATCGGGTTCTACTTTACCAATCACATGACCATTGGCATCCCGTACTTGACCATCTGCACCAATAGTGCCAATTAATTTTCCATTAGAATCATAAACAGGCACCTCTGATACTCTACCGATAGGATGATTATTTTTATCAAGCACTGTGCCATCAGGCGCTACTTTCCCAACAATATTGCCGCTGGCATCCCGCACTAAACCATCGGGACCTACTGTGCCAATTAAATTACCATGCGTGTCGTAGACTGGATTGCCAGCCACTGCAGTACCCACTTTCCCTAATACAGCGCCCTTAAGATCATGTACGACACCATCGGGACCTACTGTGCCAATCACATTGCCTTGCGCGTCACGCACCTTACCATCTGCACCCACTTTCCCAATAATATTGCCTGCATTATCATAAACGGGCGCATCTTTAGAAGCTGCACCTGCGCTGCCGATTACACGATTATTGGCATCGCGTACAATACCGTCTGGACCCACAGAGCCGATAACATGACCCTCCGCGTCACGTACCTTGCCATCTGCACCAACATTGCCAATGACATGGCCTTGCGCATCGTAAACCAAAGTGCCTGTCGTTAATGAACTTGCTTGTAACGGCGGCACGTTTTTACCGTTACTCGACGCTGTACAACATGCATTGCAACACGCGGTAGGCGGTTGTGCCTGGGTTTGTCCTATCTGATTCGTATCAACAATGGTGGGTATTGCACTACCGCCGCGCTCAGCAGCAACCTGTGCTTGCTGTTCGTTTGCCTGCTCAACTAATCGTTTATACGAATCAGAAGCAGGTTGATCTCCACCACCAGGTACGGATTGAATATTCGGTGTTGATCCTAATTGCGCGGCAGTATCCGACCCACCAGCAGAGCTTTGCCTTAATAAATGAACGGCTCCTACTAATAAACCTATAAACAAAACAACCGCTGTGAGCAAAATAATGGTCCTAGTACGACTATTAGCAAACAGGTTTTTCACATTTTGTACCTTAGGGTTCATAAAATACAGCCTTAAAAACCTTCAACCTTTAATTGTGCAGGTTGACCATTTATTGAGGTAAGAATCAACGGAGTTTTGGGCATTTCATAGGCTTTCATGCCATCGGGACTAGATATCGTCGCGATCCAAGCAGGGGATATTATTGTTAATCGCGTACGTACATAAATATGATCATTCAGCAACCATGCTTGCGCCAAACCTTTAGAAACCTTTAGAACTGTACCGCCACTAGGAGGTACGCCATCCAAGAGATTAAGCAAAGCCGGATTCGCTGCCTCAGGCAAATTTCTTCCCAAAACTGGTTGTGCATTTGGCCCCACACCGGGTATGCGTAAATCAGTACGATAATCCACCGCTCGCTGCCCGGACACTAACGTCAGTATCACTGGCGTTGATAAGCCACGCAGCTGCACAACTAAATTGCCTGTATTATAAGGCGACATAGCTTGTATCATTAACAAATTACTTTTCTTATCCCACTGAATATTAAACGCTTGTGGATTTCCAATATCGTAATTATCAAGCGGCCAAGGCTCACCTGTGGCATCAAGAAATGCGAGTGTACTCACATACCCATGTGCCAAACGAATGACAGTAGGTGTAACGCCGGGCTCTAAACGAACATATTGAGAAGAAATTGTCGGACGTGGAGGCGCTGATGGGCTGGCAACGCTTGCACGTTGGCTTTCATCAAATAATTGATGCAATTTTTTGATCTGATCAGAGGTCATAGGCAATAGACTTTGCGCTGTAGCATTAAAAGCTGCCTTACTGATCTGATTCACTCCGACGGAATTACTATTACTAGGCGGCTTTGGTGCAGGCGTAACTTTATTAGCATTGGGAGAATCCGCTGCCACAGACAACAACGGATTAATCCAAAATAAAACGAATAGTAGACAGCTCGCGACACTACGCAAGCAGATGAGCGAACGTATTATAGAACTAACCACTGACACTACCACTTCCAGAGACAATAAACTGAGCAATGCCAATGCCACGCGCCGAACTCAGCGTCGACATGCGCACAATTAACAGAGTAACTGTAACGGATTGTTGTGAAACTTGACTGGCGCTTTGAAAAGTCACTAATAAAGGTATCTGTACCTTCCAGGTATACTGACCAGCTAAAATTCCTTTTTGTAAAATAACAGGCGCACCAGTTGCTACGGCAGAAACAACTAATTTTTTAGCAACAACTGCTTCTAAATTATTAGAGTTTTTTATTGCCGCCAAAAAAGTATCTTGACCTTCCGGTGTAAAATATTCAGAAGCTTGTTGAATCGCTTGACGATAATTCACAAAATTATAACTATACGCAGCAACCGCTGCAGTGTTGGCCCACTGCAATAATGCAGCGTCGGATAAATTAGGCTGATCAAGATGAATTAACGGTACGATACGACCATCCGTACTGGTTGCAAAATATTTTGGTTCGGGTGGATTCAATACAACATAAATCACAGCCAAAACTAAGATAAATACAATAAAAACACTTAGTAATAACGCTGTAACTACCTTACGATAATTATCGCGATAAAAATCATTACGTGCTTTAACAATTTCAACTGCATCGGCCACTTACATATCCTCTTATAAAGCCGTTTAAGCTATTTAATCAATCAAGGGTTTATTACTGTAATTGGGTATATTCAAAACTGTCAATTGTGTTAACCTACCGTCCAGGTTCGTTGCATAAAAATCAGGTATAGGACGATTAATATACATATAAATCAGCAAAGCAGTGAGTAAAAAAATGATAAATAACACGATCAAAAGAAGAGCACAAACGCGATTGTAATTACCGCGATAAAAACCTTTGCTTGATTTAATTAAATCTATGCGATAACCCACAAAGCCCCCCCCTTTAGAACCATTCAACTATAGTCAGACTGCTTATAAAAATCCAGACCCCGATTTCAATTTAAAATTAAGTTTTCTCATTCGACATCTTCCAACTGCATTAAACGTGTTGTGATCTCAACATAGGGTTTAAAACATCTACTTAAATTATTCACACCGTGCGAATAAATAACACGCGCATCCAAACCACGACGCGCGAAGTAATCCGCAATAACAAGTGCTTGTTGATCAGAAAGAGAAAGATTTAAAGAGTGCGTACTCAAACAACAATGATTATGGACAATAACCCTGACGCCATAATTTAATTTATGCCTCAATAAACAAATGAACGGACCTAGCACATCAGATGTATCACTGCGCAGATTGGCAGAATTAGGAATAAGAATGCGATCTAAAGCAATATGAAACTTCAATTCATCGCCCAATTTAATCACTTGGACAGCATGCGTCTTCAGTTGCCTTAAACAAGCATTGCGACCCTGCAACTGCTCAACATAAAGCATTTGTTCTTGCGAAGATAGGGCACACGAATCAGAGCGATGCTGCTGTACACAACCCACCAACATGAAGCATAAAAACAATAAGCGAATAATCAAATACATGCGGTATTCCTAATTTATGCAAAAACAGCTCATTTATTCTTTTTTCTCAGCAGCAAGTTCTGTACGACGCTTTTTAATAGCAGCAACTAATTCATGCACAACATCGGCAAGCTTATCATCTGATAAAATAGATGCAAGTCGTCGTGGCGGATAATGAGTTACTGATAACATATCTTTAATAATTTCGTGCGTGATACGTGTCCTTTGTTTCTCAGACGTACCTGATACTTTTTCAATCACGACAATTTGCTGAGACGTATAATTACGATCAAGTAAAGGCTGAGTGAAAGCATCTAGATTATCTACTAACAACACCTTGCGTAAAGAATCGGATACCTGCAATGGAGCAAAAACATTCAACTCATCAGGCGCTAATACAACCTCCTCTGGTATCGGCTTAGCGGTTCCTTCACCTTCATCGCTTGCTTCTTCTTCCTCTTTTCTCAAAGCCTTAAGCGCCAAAATGCTCGTTTCTTTAATCGATGATTCTCTTTGCGCAAAAACTCCAGCAATTGTCTCAATTAACTCGCTATCTTCGAGTGTGCCAATAGAAAGCGAAGTCTTTTGTAAAATTTTGGCAAAATTATTCAATCGATTCTGTAGATCAAGTAAAACGCGACTCACTGGCAAACCTACTTTTAAGGTTTGATTTAAACGCATACGTTTAACCGGCTTCGGATTCGCATAAAACATTTCTGCAACAACAATCGTTGATTTAAATAAGATATGGCCTTCACCTTCACGTTGTTCTTTCAAATCTAATAGATCAATACGTGCGCGTTTTTCAGAGGAAGCGCTGCGTGTATCTGCATAAGTATTGAGTATGCTTTCAGAACGCGTTTGAAAGGCATCCACCTTAGTAACCCATGCTTCACCTGCACTCTTCGAGAAAAAATCCCAGGTTTCAAGCGGATCTTCGAGCTTCATGCAAATCTTAATATTACAGTTCGCGCCAATCGAAGCAGCTTCTTCTTTTGAAGCTTTTTGAAAAGCAGGTAAGTCCTGACCTGCAAAAATAATGGAGAATCCTAAGGAGCGCGCTTGCGCTGGCACCACAGCAAATCCTGGCACGGCATAATAACCATACTCATCTAAGATACACAGATACGGAGAGGCTGCATTCGTAGGTTTTCTCTCTACAATTTCACGATATTCACCCTCTACTTCTTCCCCTAAACCAGCAGCTAACATTGCTTTCAAAGAAGCGATGATCACCTTACCTAAATTTGATAGCTCATCTGTAGATTTTTCAAATGCCGGTAACAATACAACGAGAATACGACGATTTAAAACCACGTCTTTCAAATCAACTTCCGCTAAATTAGTACGTAGAATATGACCATAAGTATCCGATAACGATCCAAACACACGCGTCAATTGCATAGTAATAAAACCATGCTGTTCCAACACCTGTGAAACCTGTTTGCCTTTTTTCGATTTATCATAACCTGGCAAATTAATTAAATAATTCGTAATAGGTTCCATAATTAAGAGAGGCACCTCAGTTAAACTGATAGGCTCCTGACCGTCACGCGGAAAAATTTTATCCAAAACAATATTTTCAATACGAGAAAGTTCAAAATAATTACGAACAATACTCGCGTCTAAAAGAATGGCACCTTGATCGCGCATATACGCCAACAATTTCATCAATGCTTCTACAAATACAATAGCGCGACCTTTCCACATATCTCCGTCTGAACTATTGCTGCCAGAATCCATCAAGCTAACGACCAACTGTGACAACATGCTAGACGAACCATTCGCAAATGGATTCATAGTATTGGATAGACGTTTTTCTTGCGGACCAATAATATCTCGGGCACCCGTCATAAAATTTATGACTAAAAGATCATCTTCACGTCCCATAAAACGAGTCATAGAGAAAATTTTAGCAAACAGCGTATTGTCACCTTTACCATCAACATAGATAAAGCCGCTGCCCTGCACCAATGCATTAAACGCTAAAGAAACTAAGGTTTCTGTTTTACCACTTCCTGTAGAACCAAAAATAAGGCAGTGAGTACGCATATCATCATTACTAAACCATAATTCCTCACCGGTAGAAATTTGATTGCCAAACACAGAAATACCGCGACTCATACGCGGCTTTTGTGTGCCAGGAATTAAATCGTTATGGTCTTTGATCTTAGCGCGCTTAGGAATGCGAAAAGGAAGGGTTGCTTTACGCGTATAAGCATTTCCCCAGCAAAACAAACCGATTACAAAAACAAAATCAGCGAGCGCAGGTATAATGAACCCAGCTGAAGCAAGACCAATCAATAATATGGTGACACTGGAAGGATCACTAAAAAAGTCTACGATACGCTGACCTAGCGTACGCGTATCTCTTAGAAGTTTGCGTGGATCTTGTTCATGTCTTTTTTCAAGACCACGAGCAAATCGCGCCATAATTACCTCACGTTACTCAAGTTCATCATCACCTTCCGGTATGTACAATGAATCTTTGATGGCCGAATCAAGACCATTGACTGCCTCCTCAACCATGGGAACAACAAGCTTACGACCAATAGCACGTTCAACTTGCCAATGCGCAAAAGGACCTGCCACCTCAGAGAAAGCAGTTTGCCGCCCTATTGAATTGAGCATAAACCAAAGCACTCTGTCTGTTGGTTTTAACCATAAAAAATCGGCAGACGCCAAAACACCATCGTAGCGTGCTAAGGCCAACATAGACGCCATTACAGCCAAAACATAAGCATGACTATTTATGATATAGTGAATTGATTTATTATTTTGATGTTTTTTTAACAATTCATCTATGCCTGAAAAATTAAGCACTGCACCTGAATGTGCCGATGCTGAAATTTGCAATAATAATTTTAAAGCACCTGCTCGATCTTGATTAATACGTGCAGCAAACACAGCAAATAAAGCTTTACGATGTATAGGCAAATGTTCTACGCCCTCCCATAAAGGCCCAAGCTGTAAAGAAAAAACTGTATGAGCCAAGTCACGTTTAACCGACACTTGAAGCGGATTACGCCGTGTATCTATTCTTTTATTAGCGGCTACCGGCAAAACTTTTTCTTTGCGCAACAGTTGGTTTTTTTTAGCAAACTGCATAGGCGACAAAGCCATAGCCCAAGGGCCCTCATCAATATCTACATCCACTAAATTTAATTTAGCAACAGGGGTTATCTGCAACCAATTTTCGCGCTCAGCCTCGACTAAAGACTTCATGGTATAACGTTTTCGAAAACGCAATAAAGTATGACTGCAATACAGCACTATTCCTAGCAAGCCTAAAATAACAGCGATTGGATAGCGTAAAAAACTACCTACCTGCGCACTGATATCACTGAGCTGATCAAAATGAACTTGATCAGCCGGCACGCTCTTTATATAGGGAATTAAACCAGCGCCTTGGTTCGTAAACCATGCAATCCCTTCTGCTTCCCATAAGCGAACATGTAAGACAGCGTTCGAAATTGGCGCATGAAAAAATTCCCAAACGAGCCAACACAAAGAAAAAAGTAAAATACTAATCCATAAAGGCGCAAGTGAATGATCGCCTTGTTGTGAACCTTGTGATGACGGTGGCGGTGGCGGCATAACC
>JABDAQ010000032.1 GCA_013289115.1 Gammaproteobacteria bacterium | reverse complement strand
GTATTTTTAACTTGCTCATCGTATTTCTCAAAAAAGTTTTATTGTCTAGCGTAAACAACTTTTATCATAACAGGAGTTTGATCTGGATTGTTTAAGAAACTACGTCAAGAAGCCTCTGTATTTTTTTTCTTCTTTTTTAAACGAGAACGAGACCAATCTTTAACACTACGCACTTTGGCTCGGTTTAAAGTTAAGCTAAATGCGTCAACATCCCGCGTCAATATTGAGCCTGCGCCAATCGTTGCACCTTGGCCTATACGTATTGGGGCAACTAATGCTGTATTCGATCCTATAAACGCATGATCCGCAATTACAGTCTCATGTTTTTGTTGGCCATCATAATTACAAGTAATCGTACCCGCACCCACATTAACATTTTCGCCTAATACCGCATCACCAATATAACTTAAATGATTAATCTTTGTTCTTTTACGAATTTTACTGTTTTTGATTTCTACAAAATTTCCGATCTGTACTTCTTGATCGAGCGCAGTACCGGGTCGAATGCGTGCAAAGGGACCGATAATACAATGATCAGAAATCAAGGCCTGCTCAATCATACAAAAACTATTAATGTTCACATCTGAACCGATCACGACGTCCTTTAAAATCGTATTCGGACCAATAGTACTTCCCGCTCCAATCTCAACCTTACCTAGTATCAAAACATTAATATCGATCACAACGTCACGTGCTGCGATCAATTCACCGCGCAGATCAAATCGATCAGGATCCAGAATTTGTACGCCTGCTAACAGGAAATTTTTTGCTAGATACCGTTGATAGGCACGTTCTAAGTTTGCCAATTGCACACGATCGTTTACACCTTGAATTTCTAACGCAGTAGCCATCACAGTATTAACCATCAAACCTTGTTGCACCGCATACGCAATCACATCTGTTAAATAGTATTCAGCTTGCGCATTATTATTCTCCAAGCGCTGCAAACAAACTTTGAGCATTTCCACATTGGCTAGCAAAACACCGCTATTGACTTCGTTGATATTTTTTTGCTGATCTGAAGTATCTTTATCCTCAACAATAGCCTTCACTCGATAATTTGTATCACGTAAAACACGGCCATAACCATCAGGTAAAGAAAAATTAGAAGTCACTAAACCGAGTTGATCGAATGCAGTATGATCAAGTAAATACTGTAAGGTTTCGGCTTGTAATAAAGGCATATCGCCGAGTAATACTAAAATGCGATGTTGATCATTCTGAATATACGGTAATACCTGCGCTACTGCATGGCCTGTTCCTAACAATTGCTGCTGCTCAATCCAATGCACATGAGCTGATGAAAAACGATCGCGAACACGATCACCACCGCTTCCATAAACAACATAAATGGCATCAGGATTTAATTGCTGCGCCGTTTCAAAACAATATGCCAATAAAGGTTTTCCTGCTAAACAATGCAGAACTTTAGGTAAATCTGAAAACATACGTTTACCGTGACCGGCCGCCAAAATAATGATACTGAGACCATTCACCGGATAGAACCCTGCGATCTTTTTCTAAGTTTTGCAATAGCATGCAACTGCGCAGCTGCTTGTGCCAACTCACTGGTTGCTTTTGCATAATCAATATCAGATTGACGCTCATGTAATCTGCGTTGAGCACGTTGTTTCGCCTCAAGCGTCAGCAATTCATCTAAATCCACGGCACGTATCACCGTGTCAGCCAACACACTGACTAAATCGGGCTGCACTTCAAGAATGCCACCCGAAATATATAAGATCTCTTCTTGCTGATTGGGAGACATAATATGAATAGGACCCGGTTCGATCGCGGTTAACAATTGCGTATGACCCGGATAAATACCTAACTCACCCAGCATCCCCGTCACAGTAATATATAATGCTGAGCCAGAAAAAATATCCCGCTCAAGACTCACAATATTTACCTGAATAAGATTTGACATCTAACTACACCACAACGATTCACGACCCTTTTGCATCGACTTCATCAATACTGCCTACCATATAAAATGCTTGCTCTGGCAAATGATCATAACGACCCGCTAAGATAGCTTTAAATCCGCGAATCGTCTCTGCCAAGCTGACATATTTACCTGGCATACCAGTAAATACTTCAGCAACAAAAAATGGCTGAGATAAAAATCGTTGAATTTTACGTGCACGCATAACGATTAATTTATCTTGATCCGATAATTCATCAATCCCTAAAATTGCGATAATATCTTTTAATTCTTTATAACGTTGCAGCGTAGTCTGAACCGCACGCGCCACCTCATAATGCTCAGGACCTACTAATAAAGGATCCAGCTGTCGACTTGTGGAATCCAAAGGATCAATCGCAGGATAAATACCTAATTCAGCAATTTGACGTGATAGCACAACCGTTGCATCTAAATGAGCGAAAGTTGTAGCAGGAGCCGGATCAGTCAGATCATCCGCAGGCACATAGATTGCTTGAATCGATGTGATCGATCCGCTTTTAGTAGACGTAATGCGTTCTTGTAAAGCGCCCATCTCGGCTGCTAAGGTCGGTTGATACCCTACAGCCGATGGCATACGTCCTAGTAATGCAGACACTTCAACACCCGCTAAAGTATAACGATAAATATTATCGATAAATAATAAAACATCGCGACCTTCATCACGAAAATACTCAGCCAAAGTTAACCCTGTTAATGCTACACGTAAACGATTACCAGGCGGTTCATTCATCTGACCATAAACTAAAGAAACTTTATCCAATACCTTGGACTCTTTCATTTCATGATAAAAATCATTCCCTTCACGCGTACGCTCACCCACACCCGCAAATACCGAATAACCCTTATGTACAATAGCAATATTGCGAATCAGTTCCATCATATTGACCGTTTTACCAACACCGGCACCTCCGAACAAACCAACCTTACCGCCTTTCGCAAAAGGCGCAAGCAAATCGATTACTTTAATGCCAGTCTCCAATAACTGATCATTCACTGTTTGTTCAGAAAAATCAGGTGCGCTCCGATGAATAGGCAAACACTGATGACTCGCAATAGGACCTGCTTCATCAATCGGTTCTCCCAAAACATTCATGATTCTGCCTAAGGTTTGTTCGCCCACAGGCACCTCAATCGCAGCACCTGTTGCGATCACTTCCATACTGCGGCGCAATCCATCACTCGGACCCATTACGATCGTACGTACGATCCCATCACCTAACTGTTGTTGAACTTCCAAAACCAAACCCGTCTCCGTTACACGCAAAGCATCATATACTTTCGGAACTGCAGCACGAGAGAATTCAACATCAACAACCGCACCAATAATCTCGACAATATGACCGACTGCATTCATTCCAGTACCCCAATAAAATATATGCACACACGCTTATTAAAATTAAAGTGCATCAGAACCTGCCACAATTTCCGCTAATTCTTTGGTAATCGCCGCTTGCCGCAACTTGTTATAGGTTAACTGCAGTTCGCTGATCAATGCACCTGCATTCTCTGTCGCATTTTTCATAGCAATCATACGCGAGGCTTGTTCACAAGCAATATTTTCAAGTACGCCTTGATAAACACTCGCTTCGATATAGCGATTAAATACTAACTCCAACAAAGACTTTGCATCCGGTTCATACAGATAATCCCAATAGTATTTCTTTGAATATGTACTCGGCAAAATAGGCAATAATTGCAAAAGTATCGGCTGTTGCAGCATCGTATTAACACATTGATTATGTGCTAGAAATAATCGATCTAATTGTTTCTGCCGATACAATTCCAACATACTCGTGACAACACCAAGCACATCATTTAATTTAGGCGCATCTCCTAAGTGCTCTGCATGCGCTACAACATGACCGCCAAGGCGTTTAAAAAACGCCTCGCCTCTACGACCCAATAAAGATAAATCAATCGCAATCGACTGGCGCGCATAGTCTTTCATCGTCGCCAACACGGTTTTTAATAAATTAGAATTTAAACTGCCACATAAACCGCGATCCGTTGTCACAACAATAAATCCAACACGTGTGATAGGACGAACGCATAAATATGGATGCTTATACTCCGAATGACTGCAAGCAATATGCGTCACTACTTCTTGTATACGATGAGCATAAGGTCTTGATAAATTCATACGCTCTTGCGCTTTACGCATTTTACTGGCAGCAACCATTTCCATGGCTCGCGTAATTTTTTGCGTGCTTTTAATGCTATGAATCTTAGAACGAATCTCTTGAACAAAACTCATAGCGGGTTGTTTACTTGAATAATTTGAGTCGCTCGAAATGCAATAATCGCTTTACTGAGCTCGCTCGCGATCGTTTCATTATAATCACACTGTTGATTCATTGTTTCAAGCAAACTAGAAAATTGCATACGTACATAATTCAGCAATTCTTTGTTGAATTCTGTGATCTTTGTTAAAGCAATATCATCCATGTATCCACGATCAACAGCAAACAAAGTAACAGCGATTTCTCCAACACTCAAAGGACCGTATTGTTTTTGCTTCAATACTTCCGTAATACGCTGTCCTCGTTCAAGTTGTTTACGCGTCGTTTCATCTAAATCAGACATAAATTGTGAAAAAGCGGCTAATTCTCGGTACTGAGCCAAAGCTAAACGAATACCGCCTCCTAATTTCTTAATAATTTTTGTTTGCGCTGAACCGCCAACACGCGATACAGATAAACCTGCATTAATCGCGGGGCGAATACCTGCATTAAATAAATCCGTTTCTAAAAAAATTTGCCCGTCTGTAATGGAAATAACATTTGTCGGAATAAACGCTGAAACATCGCCCGCCTGCGTTTCAATAATCGGCAATGCGGTTAAAGAACCCGTACGTGCCGTGATACGATCTTCAGTCGCTTGTGCAATAAAATCAGCGTTAACACGCGCTGCGCGCTCCAATAGACGTGAATGTAAATAAAAAACATCGCCTGGATACGCTTCACGTCCGGGTGGACGGCGTAATAATAAAGAAATTTGCCGATAAGCCCAGGCATGCTTCGTTAAATCATCATAAATAATTAAAGCATCTTGCCCTTGATCACGAAAATACTCGCCCATAGCGCAGCCAGCATACGGCGCAACAAATTGCATCGCTGCTGAATCTGCCGCGCCGGCAGCAACGATAATGGTATTTTTCAATACGTCATATTCTTCTAATTTTTGTACCACGGCGGCAATAGAAGATGCCTTTTGCCCTATAGCAACATAAATACATTTCACACCAGTGTGTTTTTGATGAATGATGGCATCGATCGCAATACTCGTTTTGCCTGTTTGACGATCCCCGATAATCAATTCGCGTTGACCGCGTCCAATTGGCACCATACTATCAATCGCAACGATGCCCGTATGCAAAGGTTCGCGCACGGGTTCACGTGAAATAACACCAGGGGCAATACGTTCGATCGGCGCCGTACATTCAGAATTAATTGAACCATGACCATCGATCGCTGCGCCTAACGCATTTACAACACGACCTAATAATTGTTCGCCGACAGGCACTTCAAGAATACGTCCTGTACAACGCACTGTTTGCCCTTCACTTAATAATTCAGTATTACCTAACACAACAGCACCGACTGAATCACGTTCTAAATTAAGCGCTAAACCATAAAGCCCCTGAGGTAATTCAATCATCTCACCGAGCATAATATCTTTGAGCCCATAAATACGTATGATGCCATCCCGAATACTAATGATCGTTCCTTCTGTACGAATCTGCGATTCTACATTAAATGATTCGATATTCTGTTTAATTAATTCACTCATTTCTGAGGTCATCAACGATGCTTGCATAGTCTCACAGCCTCTTTAAACCTGATTAATGGATCAATACTAAAGCACGCAATCGATTCAAGGAAGAACGCACAGAGTGATCAATCACCAAATCGCCGACACGGATAATAAAACCACCCAACAAACTTGCATCGATCTCGGTTTCGATCTGAACAGTTTTTGACAAGTAGCGATTTAAAAATTGCATTAATGCAGCTTGCTCTTGTTCAGTGAAAGGCACAACGGATCGAACCTGTGCAACCACTTTTTCTTCATAATCATTCTGCAATTCTGAAAAAATTGCAGCAATCGTTGTAAATACAGACCAACGTTTATTACGTACAAGCAATTTTAAAAAATTGTCTGCTTCCAAAAACAAAACGGGTTTCGATAATGTCACTAAACATTGGTAGACCGCATCAATGGTTGTTCTTGGATGTTGCATATAAGTGACGATCCGTTCATCGCTGAACATGAGCACACTCACACGAAAAAATTCAGCCCACGTTGCTAATTTTTTTGTTTGTACGGCTAACTCAAAGATTGCTCGTGCATACGGACGCGCTAATGCTCTATTGCTTATCATTAAATTGCTTTGAAACGTCTTTTATAGATTCATGAATTAATGCATGCTGCATTACATCATTAAAATGAGTGGGCATTATTTTTTCAAATAATAAAATCACATCTTCTGCATACATACTCGCCGCTTGTTTTCTCATCTCTAATAATTCTCGTTCAACCTCTTTTCTCGCCTTACTTATAATACGTTTGCTTTTATCGCGCGCTTCTGATTTAGCCTTTTCAACAATTTGATCCGCTTGCTGTTGCGCTTGTTGTCTGATCACAGCCGCTTGCTGCTGCGCCTTCTGTAGGCATTGAGCAATTTCTTCACGCGAGCGTGCCAATTCACGTTGATTGTGTTCTGCTGCTTCCAAACCTGAAGCGATACGTTGTTCTCGTTCTTGCATAACACGCAAAATAGGCGGCCATACAAACCGCATCGTAAACCAAACAAAGATTGAAAATGTGATTAATTGACCGAGCAAGGTAATATTTAAATCCATAACGCCACCTCTAGCCGCCTGAAACTGCTCGCGCACTTAAATTTAATACTTCCGTTAAAAAAGGATTTTTAGCAAACATTAAATACAATCCCATAGCCAACGAGATCGCTGAAAACGCGTCGATCAAACCTGCCAATAAAAACATGCGAGGTGTTAATATAGAGGCCAATTCAGGTTGACGTGCCAAACCTTCTAAAAATTTTCCGCCGAGCAAACCAAAACCAATCGCCGTCCCTAACGCTGCCAATCCAATGAGTAAAGCGGTAGCCACTGCTGTAATCGCTTGTACATGTGCAACTGCTTGTGCCAGATCTACCATAACGTAATCTACCTCTTGCTTTAACGAGTTAAGTAAAAAAAATCAATGCGTTTCCTGTGTGCTGCTCAAATAAATAATCGTCAGCATCATAAAAATAAATGCCTGAATTGTAATAACCAAAACATGGAAAATCGCCCACACACCTCCAAATGTCCATTGTACCCACCAAGGCAATAAAGCTACTAACATAAAAATCAATTCGCCTGCAAATAAATTTCCAAATAATCGCAAAGATAATGAGACAGGACGCACTAATTCTTCTAACAAATGAAAAACAATATTAAAAATAAAACAACTTGGACCAAAAGGTTTAGTTAACATGGTTTTAAGAAAACCACCGGCACCATGAATCTTAAATTTATAATAAATAATCAAGAAAAAAACTGCAATGGACATGCCGAACGTAGCATTTGGATCCGCCGTAGGCACGGATCGAAAATGACTTACGCCTGCAATCGACAAAAGCGTCGGCAAAAAATCAATGGGTAATAAATCCATGAAATTCATCAAAAAAACCCAAACAAAAATAGTCAACGCTAGAGGCGCTATTAACTGATTGGGCTCAGAAAAAGATTCCTTCACTGTTTTATCAACAAATTCGATCAACATTTCTACAAAATTTTGTGCAAGTCCAGGCGGTCCTAAAGTAAGACGAACAGCGATTCTACGAAAAGCAAATAAAAATAATAAACCCAACAAAAGAGAAACAAAAAACGTATCAAGATTTAAAATCCAAAAGCCCTGTCCGCCTAAGGTCCAGGTCTTCAGATTAAAACCAAGATGCTGTAAATGATGTTGAATGTAAGCGGTATTTGTTTCTGCACCCGTCATACCTATCGATTACTCCAGCGTGCGAAAATGCAACAAAAAATAATTTGAGTGATCCCATATCCCAGAATTAAATCAGGCACGATGACCCAGCACGAGCGCAACATTATCACAAAAATAACTCCAATCAAGAGCAGCTTAATACATTCAGAATAATAAAATAATGTCAGGAGTTGTCGCGCTGATAATTTATGCATGCGACCAAAAATTTGGTAGGCTGCATACAAATTCGGTATAAACCATAAACCGACGCCCAACAACATTGAGTTACGCATTAATGTTGGACGCAATACAGACAACAGTAAGACACAACTAAGTCCAGAAGCGCTTACCACTTGATAACAAGTAGAACGCACTTGCGATACGATCATAAGTAAAAATGCAATTAAAAGCAGCGTGCAAATGAAGGGGCAGTATAATCACACAAACGTCTTTATGCAATCTTACAATAGGTAGAAATTTTAACAATTGTTCTATATAGTTCACCTTTTTCGAATACAGGATGGGTTCAGGCAGATTATAAAAGCCCTGTCATTGATTAGATAATTGAGGAGTTTTCATACTATGACCATTCATGAGCTTGCAACAACTATCAAGCAGCTAGTGATACCAGGCAAAGGAATTCTTGCGGCCGATGAAAGCCAACCTACGATTGGCAAACGTTTTGCAAGTATTCAATTAGAATCAACCCCTGAAACACGTCGTAGTTATCGTGAGCTCTTGTTTGAAACACCTATCGAAAATTTTATCAGTGCTGTCATTCTACATGAAGAAACCTTAATTCAGCAGAATCAACGCGGTAAAAATTTTCCGCAACTTTTAGCAGAACGAGGCATGGTGCCCGGCGTTAAAGTAGACAAAGGTTTAATACCCTTAGCAGGCACTGATGAAAAAATTACACAAGGCATAGATGGTTTAGCCGAACGCTTAACGCACTATAAACAATTAGGGGCACGTTTTACTAAATGGCGTATGGTGTTGACAATCGCTCATCATTCACCGTCAGAATTAGCAATAGAAGCAAATGCACATGTTATGGCGCAGTATGCCGCTCTCTGTCAAGAAATCGGCCTGGTACCGATTGTAGAACCGGAATTGCTTATGGATGGCGCACACAGTATTGAGTGTTGCGCTGATGTAACAGAACGTGCCTTAAGTAATGTATTTACGCAACTTAAAAAATATAAAATCTTGCTAGAATACATGATTTTAAAACCTAATATGGTGATCAATGGCAATCAATATTCACAACATGCCAGTGTAACCGAAGTAGCGCAAGCGACAATTAAAGTACTGCGTCGTAGCGTACCTGCCTCTGTTCCTTCCATTAACTTTCTCTCAGGCGGACAAACGCCCGAGATGGCTACGGCTCATTTGAATAGGATCAATAAAGAAGGCGCGCAACCTTGGTTACTTTCATTTTCTTATGGCCGTGCTTTACAAGATCAAACCCTAAAACTTTGGCAAGGATCGTCCGAAAACATTAAGCTTGCGCAAAACGCTTTATATAAGCGCGCCAAGCTCAACGCACACGCCAGTAAAGGCAAATACCGTACTTTAATGGAAACAGAATCACATGAACCTGAATCTGTTCCCGCTTAAGAAATTAAAATGAATGATGATAATGCATTAGTAAATGAATTATTAGAAGCGCTCAATACAGCGCAACATCAAGCTGTTACGGCACCTATACATTATCTATTAGTACTCGCGGGAGCAGGCAGTGGCAAAACACGTGTTTTAGTACATCGTATTGCCTGGTTACTGGAAACGATGCAACTGTCATCTCATCAAATCATGGCAGTAACTTTCACCAATAAAGCCGCCAAAGAAATGCGTAGACGTTTGGAAGATTTAATTCCAACGTCGACCAAAACAATGTGGATCGACACCTTTCATGCGTTAACGCATCGCATGTTACGTCAAAATTGGCAAAGAGCGGGCTTACCACAAACTTTTCAAATTTTAGATGCAGATGATCAACTACGCTTCATCAAACGCATCATTATCAACGTATTACATTTAGATGAAACACGTTGGATCCCAAAAAAAATACAAAATTTCATTAACAAACACAAAGACGAAGGGATACGTGCGAGCGCAGTACCCGATAATCCGAAAGATCCTGATAGAAAAATATACGTACATATCTATCAAGCGTATGAACAAGCCTGTGCACAAAGCGGCGTCATTGATTTCGCCGAACTGATACTACGTTCTTATGAATTACTGAATAATCATCCTGAATTACTGCAGTATTATAGAACGCGCTTTCGCCATATCTTGGTCGATGAATTTCAAGACACGAATGCGATTCAATACGCTTGGCTTAAACTCTTTATCGGTTCAGAAAATTATTTAACGCTAGTCGGTGACGATGATCAATCTATCTACGGTTGGCGTGGTGCTAAAATAGAAAACATACAACGTTTTCTTCAAGATTTTCCAGAAGCACAGATCATACGCTTAGAACAAAATTATCGCTCAACTGGCAGTATTTTAACTGCTGCGAATGCCTTGATCGATCACAATAAAAGCCGTTTAGGAAAAAAGCTTTGGACGCACGACGCCCCAGGAGAATTAATCAGCGTATACGCTGCATTTAATGATTATGACGAAGCACGCTTCATTGCCGAACACATTCAAATTTGGCTTAAAAAAGGAATTAAATATAATAATATCGCCTTACTCTATCGTTCCAACGCGCAATCGCGTTTATTAGAAGAAGCTTTACTACAGGCAAAAATTCCCTATCGTATTTACGGCGGATTACGCTTTTATGAACGTGCTGAAATCAAAGATGCCCTAGCCTATTTACGTTTAATCGCACATCGCGATGATGATGCAGCGTTTGAACGCGTCATCAATACACCCACGCGTGGAATCGGCGAACAAACGCTTGACGCAATACGATCACAGGTGCGTGTTTTAGGTATTTCACTGTGGAAAGCAGCACAACAATTACTTATAGCGGATAAATTAACAGCACGCGCAAGCCAAGCGGTCACTGCATTCTTAAATCTGATCGAACATTTAGATACAGAAACAAAAAGTCTTGATTTACCTGAACAAACGAATTATGTCCTGCATAAAAGCGGCTTGATTGCCTATTATCAAAAAGACAAAAATGAACGCGGACAAAATAAAGTTGAAAACTTAGGCGAATTAATCAATGCAACCCGTCAATTTACCTTACAAGAAGACATCGATTATTCATTAACAGAATTTCTAGCGCAAGTTGCCTTAAATACAAATGAAGATCAAAGCGCTGTCGATCCTGACGCTGTACAGCTGATGACTTTACACGCAGCAAAAGGTTTAGAATTTCTTATTGTATTTTTATGTGGCATGGAAGAAGGATTATTTCCACATCAAATGTCCTTAGAAACCAAGGATCGTTTAGAAGAAGAACGACGCTTATGTTATGTAGGCATTACGCGTGCCATGCGTAAATTATATTTAAGCTATGCTGAAACACGCCGCTTACATGGCAAAGAAACACGGCACAAACCCTCACGTTTTCTTAAAGAACTACCTGAGCACGTTTTGACTGAAATACGTCTTAAAAATAAAATGATTTCAACACGAACCCTAATTGACTGGTCTAAACCGCAGCCAACAAACACAACCGGATTTTATCCCGGACAAGTGGTTATACATCCGAGTTTTGGCCAAGGGATTGTGCTCAATACAGAAGGCCAAGGTGAACACGCACGCATCCAAGTTAAATTTAAAAATTCAGATATAAAGTGGTTGATTTTGCGTTTCGCTAAACTTTCTACTATCTAACGTGAAATCAACCTTTCAACATGCAGCTTAGAGCGATGCTGTTGAACCTTCCACGCATCATAATCACGCTGTAGATTCAACCAAAGATGGATGGATGTATTCAATGCCATTGATAACCGTAAAGCCATTTCCGGACTAATACCGGCACGACCGTTTAATAATCTTGAAAACGTCGTCCGATCAATACCTAACTTCTTGGCAGCTTCGGTTACAGACAACCCCGTGCTCTCAATACAGACATCACGCACAATTTCTCCAGGATGTAAGGGATTATGAATCATAGTAAATACCTTTAGTGATAATCTAAATAATCAACTAACTCAACGTTTTCTTCTTTAAACTTAAAAATGATTCGCCAATTGCCGTTTACACATAGTGAATAAAAATTTTTTAAGTCACCTTTCAATTTATGAAAATACATGCCGGGTAAGTTCATATCTTCAGGTTTATCAGCAGCATCTAACAGTTGAAGAATCACTTTAAGGCGCCGCGCATGTTCTGGTCTTATGCCAGCCTTGCTGCCTCAGAGAGTCGCTATGCTCATGAAACATTTTGGCCATCGTGGCCCCAAAATAAATTCGCATAACGCGACTAGTAATGGACCCGGATCGTCCTGCGCTCACAGTGCCGGAGACCCCTACGGCAGTCACCCTAACCGGGTGGCCTTCGGGGCCGTCGTCATTGCTCTCACAGTGACTTGACGGCATGACGCGTTTCCTGCTTCGCCCGTCAACGCACGCCTTCCGGGGCTTCTCGACTACGCCTTCGTCTCTCCATGTCTCGTCGAGTGAAATAAAACTGTTTCAATCCTTTGTGTTGCCAGCTAATTATCATGATTGGATTGTAGCGTAATGCGCATCAGTCATCAAGGCAATCTCTCTAAAAGATTTTCGCTCATTGTAACGATTGTTCAATGCGAGTATCATTCAATCAAAATGCATAAAAACAGAATTAGAAGAAATTACAAAAATACAAAAACAAGTCAAAACAATTTTTTTTCAAGAAAAAATCCAGCATCTATCAATTAACACGCCTAAAAAAACGTCTATACTGCACAGCAACGACATCGTAAGGACAGAAGAAAAGCAAATAGAAGTTTTAGAAAAATTAGATCTTCTATCAGCGCTTCCTTTTACGCCATTCCTTAGTAGTTTTTTGAAAAATGACTCTAACGGTAATCAACATGCTACTCAAGTTAAACAAGCAGTTCTTATTTACTAAGCAGCGCTATTGACAATGCGCGCTGAACGAAAAGATTCTACTACTACCTGCTAAATGCTGATTTTTCTGAGTAAACGAGTTTAAATTGTTTACCGCAGAAAGCGATGGCGATCATTAAAATAGATTGACTGCCGTATTGTTTCGCTTCTTGGTAATACGCTTTATCGTGAATCTGTTCCAACGCTTCCCTCGCCGTTTTTTCCAAAAGCGTATGGATTTCAGAGAATGATTGCGCTTCACTCGAACGCACACGTTTGAATTCCATTAACAGGGTAGGTTTGTTTGGATCCTTCGATAAAATT
>JABDAQ010000031.1 GCA_013289115.1 Gammaproteobacteria bacterium | reverse complement strand
CGCTTAAGTTCTCATGCGGTACAGCAACGGATTTCGGATCGGATTGAGCGCTATCCCGCGCAATTAGGCCGTGGCAGTGGATTACCGGATCGGATCGTTTATCGGGATGCAGCCGCACGCTTGTTAGCGCAGAATCCTAATTTAGTACTAGGACCGAATGGACAAATTGTTTTTCCGAGCTCCTACTGGTTTTTTGATCAAAACGTATCCGATACTTCATCGATCGCTTCCGTCACGCAATGTACCTATGAAGCACCGTGCGGACCGAATCAATTCGATCAAAGCAATCTCAACAGCATTGCAGTTTTATTTCCAGGCGCTGATCTGTATTTCAACGGAGGTGCGTATACCGCGATCAATTTTGGTACGCGAGCGAATACCGGAATAAGCTTAGCGGTTGGTCAAACGCTTGAATCGCGCACGGCTGATTTCAGGCAAACGGCAGCGTCGGATCAACGGACGGAATTTTACGGCGGTTTTCAATTATCTGGAAGTAATGTACTCAACAATGTGAGTGTGCAACAAGCAGGCGCTATAACAACGGGTGTGGTGGTGAACTCAGGTTTGAATGTGATTCAGAATTCTGTGATCGGCGATGATTCTTATGCGTATGAGACGGGATTGGAATTAATCAATGATTCGCTTACGGCTGTTTCAGATTCAAATGTATGGGCTAATAATTCTGGCATTGACATTACAAATTCAGCGTTTGGTTTGTTTAGTCGAGATAGCATTCAAGTCGTTGAAAAAATGGGTAACATGTACACTAATACAGGTGTGAGTGCAGAGAAAGGCGCTTATGTATACTTAAATCAATTACAGATACACGTAGAAGGCAGAGCACGCGATGCACGTGGTATTGAATTAGAAGATAATGCGTTAGCAACAATCCAAAATAGTACTATTGACGCAAAAAATAGTGTTAGCTCAGACACCATCGCAATCGGTGCGTATCATCAATCTAACGTTTTAGTACAAAACAGCCGTTTGTTTGCTTCAGCGCAAAATGGGAATGCAATTGGAATGTACCGTCAAAACGACGCTGTAATGAATATTCAAAACAGTAACGTCACCGCGTACAGTGCGAATAAAGATACTATCGGGTTTTTTTCACTTGACAACACAACCGCAATAAGTTCCGTGATTAATAATACATGGATTTTTTCTGACAGTCCGAACGGTATGGCAATTGGTATTTATCCCTATCCTGGCAGTACTTTGATCGTCAGTCATTCGCTGATTAGAATCAATGGTGGACGTACAAACAGCGTACCATTTTATGGCAAAGACGATATAACACTCAATAACGTTCTATGCTTTACTAACAATTACGTCGTACCGTGCTAGTGTTTATCGCGTCCGATAAAATATCAATGAGGTAATAAACTTTCACTTGCAAATAATTCGGGTATGGTTTCTCGTGCTCGAATTAAATAGGCATAATCGCCATCAACCATTACTTCTGCTGCGCGCGGACGCGTATTGTAATTAGAACTCATGCAAAATCCATACGCACCACAACTGGTAATCGCTAATAGATCACCCGCTTGAATACGCAAAGAACGATCTATGCCTAATACATCACTGCTTTCACACACCGGACCTACCACGTCATAGTTTTGTTGCAGTAATTCTGATCGTATTGTGACTTCTTTGATGTCATGCCAGGCTTGATAAAGCGCGGGACGTAAAAAATCATTCATACCCGCATCCACAATGACAAATTGTTTTTCTTCCCTATTTTTTAAATACTCCACACGTGTCAGTAATAAACCTGCGTGTGCTACGAGAGAACGACCCGGTTCGATAATTAATCGCAATCCTGTTCCGCTGAGTTTTTCTAATAAAGCAGTGATGTATTCTTGTCGTGTGGGTGGTTTTTCTTGATGATAACGAACGCCTAATCCACCTCCAAGATTAATATGATCTAAAAAAATGGATTCACAGCGTAATTGATCATGCATGATCAATAATTGTTCCAAAGCCTGAACAATAGGTGCTGTATTCAGTAACTGAGAACCTAAATGACAAGCGATTCCTTTAATTTGTAAAGCAGGCGAACAGGCGGCATAGCGATAAAGTGCGTAGGCCTGATCAATACTTACGCCGAATTTATTGGCATGCAATCCGGTTGCGATGTAAGGATGTGTTTGTACAGCGATATTTGGATTGACACGAATCGCGATCGGTGCAGATAATTTATGATGTTGCGCAATGCATTCGATCCGTTCTAATTCTGCTTCTGATTCAATATTAAAGCAGGCAATGCCTGCTTTAAGTGCTTGTTCAATCTCAATGGCTGTTTTTCCAGCACCCGAAAAGACAATGCCTTGTGCTGATCCAGTTGCAGTCAATACACGTTGTAATTCACCGCCAGAGACGATATCAAATCCAGAACCGAGTTGCGCTAATGTTTGTAAAATAGCTAGATTAGAATTTGCTTTGACTGCATAGCAGATTTGATAAGGATAATCAGCCAATGAGTCAGTAAAAAGTTCCCATTGTTGTTTTAGAGTCATACGCGAATACACAAAGCAGGGGGAACCATAATGCGCAGCAATGTCTGCTAAAGGGATGCCTTCAAAGTACAATGCATTATCGACATAGTAGAGTTGTGGATTCATAAAACGCAGTATGCCAGCGAGTTTCTATTGATATCAAGATCTATCAGATTGCTTTGATGAACCAATGAACTCAGCTACAATGACAACCAATTTAATAATTACCAATTTTATCTAAAACCGACACACTATGTTGCATCTATTTAAACGTCGTACTGAATCGACAGATACGCAATCTGCTGAAAAACCGAGTTGGTTAACACGTTTAAAACAAGGACTTAAAAAAACACGCACACAATTTAGTGAAGGGTTAGGGCATTTAATTTTTGGTAAAAAAACGATCGATCAGAATTTATTAGATGAGATTGAAACATTTTTGTTGACTGCCGATGTGGGTCTTCCAACGACCGAGCTGATCATAGCGCGACTTACAGAACAAGTTGCGCGTAAACAATTAACAGATGCACGTGCATTATGGGAGCAATTGCAAAAACAATTGTATGAGTTACTGTATGTTTGTGAGCAGCCTCTAAAATTAGACGCGCAAGCAAAACCCTATGTAATTTTAGTATTGGGCGTCAATGGTGTAGGTAAAACGACGAGTATCGGTAAATTAGCTTGGTATTTTTCTAAGGATCATAAACGTGTATTACTGGCTGCAGGGGATACTTTTAGAGCGGCGGCAATCGAACAATTACAGATCTGGTCACAGCGTACTCAAGTGCCGTTAATCGCGCAGCATCAAGGTGCCGATAGTGCTTCAGTTATTTATGATGCATTGCAGGCTGCCCGCGCGCGCGGTATGGATGTATTGATCGCAGATACAGCGGGTCGTTTGCATACAAAAGATAATTTAATGCATGAATTACAGAAAATTAAACGTGTATTAGCACGTATCGACGCTCAGGCACCGCACGAAATTTTATTGGTTTTAGATGCCAGTATGGGTCAAAATACTTTGATGCAAGCAGAACAATTTCATCAAGCATTACAAGTAACCGGGATTGCGTTGACGAAATTGGATGGCACCGCTAAAGGCGGCATTATTTTTGAGGTAGCGCGTCGTTTGCGTATTCCTATCCGTTTTATCGGCGTAGGTGAAGATTTAGATGATCTTCGTCCGTTCACGGCGCGTGAATTCATCGATGCTTTATTTGGCAATGATTTAGCGGGAATATAAATTTTGTGACTGAATTACGCGCTGATATTTATAATCGACGACCTATCGCTCAATCGCGATCGCGTGTTCCCCGCGTATTTAGTCTTGATAAATCTTTATTAATAGGGATCACTGTACTCGGTTTTGTCCCTTTGCTTGCTTTTTTAGTCGTTTTGATCGGCATACAGCAAAATTTTGAGAGTATTCGTTCTTATTATTTAAGTCAGTCTACAGTCGTTTTATTTTTGCGAAACGATAATAATGCTATGCAAGCACAGAAATTAATTGCGCGATTAGAGCCGCGTTCTGAGATTCGACATGTTGTTTATTATTCGTCTGATAATGGATTTAAGCGACTCAACCACTATGTAAGTACGGATATTCTACGATCTTATTTGCCCCATAATCCTCTGCCCAATGTGCTGGAGATCAGTTTAGCGCGTTCTTTATCGTATCGTAATATACTATTACTGGTACATGATCTAAGTGTTTTACCCGAAGTTGACCATTTGTATTTTGATGCCAATGGATTGCAGTCTGTCAATCAACAATTTAATACGTGGCAACTTATTACTCACACTAGTTTGCTTATGTGTATTCTGGGTTGCTTGATATTTTTTATTCAGGCTTTGTTCGTATTTCGCAGACACAATGTGTTTGTTTTATCGAGTCTTGCGTTGTTTTATGCTGTGAGTGCAGGCGGTTTAGCGTACTTTCTGACAAAGAAATGTTTTGCGGTGGTGCTGAATCTGTTGCTGCCTCAAGGCAGTCAACTCATCTTGCCGACAAGTAATTTTTTTCTATGGCCTTGTGCATTAGCAGGTATGAGTGTGCTTTGCGTTGGTTTTTTTATTTGGCTTCAAATTGTTTCTAAATAGTTCTTCAATGGGAGGTGTTATGTCGCTTGAAAAAATAAAGATACTTGATTTATCGCTGGATTCGCATCAACAACCTCAGAACGAAGAAGGGGGTGACGCAGGAGAAGAAGGAGGCACAGGTGTTTCTAGCTTAAGTGTTGAGAAAATAGGTGATTATTTGCGAGCGGCTTTAATAAAAGAAATTCGTGAAGGTGAAAAAAATTTTGCTTCTGTTCCTTTGAGTGATGATCCGAATCTTTTGTTAAAAGAACAGTCATCTGTTCAAGGATTAGAACACGAAAATACTCAGAAGCATCCTTATCTCATAAAATCGCAACAATTTTCTGGCGATGATCCTGATCTGAATGCGAATCTAATAGATAATCCAGAGGCTCAAAAAAAATATCCGGAATTGGTTTTGGCAAATGCTTTACGCATGGGCAAACGAAAACTCCCTACGATGCGGCGTTAGTGGTTTACGATTATGTCACTTGTTGATCCTATTTTATTTGGAACCCTTGAGGAGGTTCAAGAAGCGCTTAAAGCAGGTTCTGATATAGAAGAAGTTGATGTGTATGGATTTACGCCTTTGATTGAGGCGGCTATTGCAAATAAAACAGATGTGGCTGCTTTATTATTAAAATCAGGGGCTGATGCTAATGGTCAAGACGCCAGTGGACGTACGGCTTTACATTGGGCAATCGATAATGCGAATTTAGAATTATCACAGTTGCTACTGAAACATAATGCTGAACCCAATATGCCTACGACAGCAGGTCAACCTGCTTTGATTTATCCGATACTACGTCAGCAAAATGAATTAAAAAAATTATTATGTGATTACGGTGCTAGTTTGAATTTCGCTCAAGATTTTATCAATGCAAAATTACTGGGGCATCGTTATGAATTAGCCGGCAAGGTTGATATTTTTTATCCTAAAGGTCAGGGCAGTTTTATTGAACTTAAGTACGAAGGATTTTTTCTAGAGTTTACGATCGATATTATTTGTCATTCCTTGCAACGATATAGCAATCATTTTTCAGCACGGCATCTACAACCTTATTTTCCCTATCTACGTTTGATCATTGAAGCGTTTATTCGCGCGCGAACGCTACTCAAATATCAACGTTATACAATTGATATTCAACAGTATGCTGATCAAATTGATCCGCTTTTAACTAAAAATTTATTGTTATTGCCTGTCGCTTATGAAGGGCACGCGATTTCTTTCATTCAATATAAAAATTTTTTAGTACGCTGTGATCGCGGTGAAAACAGTCGACGAGAAGGCAGTGTTGTGCTGTATCAAATTGGCAATATGAAAAATTGGAATTTACCTTTTATTAAGCAATTAATTTATAAACGACAAACGCAAAAATTTATCACACAAGGTATTAAAAGAGTTTTAGGTTTAACAGCGATGACACAGTTGCCGCTTGCTTCACAATTAATTGGTAATTGTTCTTGGGCCAATGTTGAAGCCAGTATTCCTGCATTATTATTTTTATTATTATTACCTGCGCGTAATTTCCCAAAATCGTGCGAAAAAGATAAAGCGCATGCGATCGATTTTTACCGCAACTGGATGCAATGGGATAAAGATCGTGCTTTAGAAGAATGCATTAAAGGGTTTCAATACGCGAGTCGTACACGCAAAGCAAGCAAAGCAACGATATTAGCAGCCATTTTATTTCAAACCTGTGATTATCAGCGTTCAGAAGATATGGAAAAAGCAGAACGGATTTTAAAAATTCTTACTTTATCAGAATACGACTATTTACTAAAAAGTTATAAAAAAATATATTGGGATATGAGAAAAACAAAACAAGGGCTTAATTTTTTACATTTGCTCGATGTCTGCGGTGTGAGTTTATAGTTATGTTTAATCAGGATAAAAATTATGTGGATAAATAATCTAAAGGAAATTTTTTCAAGTGCTTATGATGATGTGATGAAGTTATATACTACATCGAGCTTTATTTATAATAAAAAATGGAATGAATTGTATATTGGCGCTATGTCCGATGGATTTAAAAAGCAACGCTCTAAGAAATTTAAAGAAGCAATAGATTCTTATCGGGAAGCGCTCTATTTTGTCAAACTTTTAGCGCAAGATTCGCCTGATTATCGAGCACCACATCCTAAGGTTTCATTTATAACGCCTGCTGTTATGGAAGCGGGTGCTCATGTCTCACTGGCACGATGTTTTACTGTACAAAAAGAATATAAAAAAGCAGTAGAACATTATAAGAGCGCTATTGCGAGTGATCCCTATTATCTTGATTCCTACTATGAACTTGCTCTTCTTTTAAGAAAGGAGTTCAAACAGTACAGGAGTGCTAATGATTATCTGAGAAAGTTATTAGATTTATACAAAAATAAACAATTTTTGGAGGAACGCATGCCGTTTTTAAATCAAGATGAGCTTTTACTGAATAGATTAAATGTATACGTGGAGCGTGCTCTTAATTTTGCTTTAACTGGACAAGACAATGACGCAAGAACTTATCTTAATGTCGTGCTTGCTTCTGTAAATGAATATTCCTCTTTTCTACCGAATGAATTTAGTGAGAAACTTTTTAATAGTTTGGAATACGTTGAAGCACTTGTAAAAGAGTCTGATATCGTAGAGCGGATGACATTGTATAATAAATCCGTTAGTAAAGCTTCTGAATTAGGAACAGAAGCACTGTCGTTAAAACCTTTCCTACCTAATAACAACAATACATTTTTTATTGTGCCGCCACCTTTGAATGTTACAAACGCTACTATGCCTTCTCTTGTGGCGTAATTCTTTATGTTAAAGCAGAGTGCAAAATAATATGCAGATAAGGGCTTTGTTTTCGTATATCTATGACAACTTAAACAGAATCTATAAATATTATATCGAGGGCCATCGAACTAGCTTTCTCGATGTCTCATTTGCTAATTCTCCTGAAAAGCTGACGGAACTCTATTTTAAAAATATAGCTGCTGGTGATAAGCGCTTGTCTTCTGAAAATGATAGTCAGATAAAAGAAGCCATTGAGTATTACGAATTAGCTCTTTCAAGTATTAAACGCTTAAGAAAGGAGTTTAATAAATATCGATTGTTATCTACTGATCCTTTGTATCTCACGCTTGAGTTTAGGGAAGCTGAGATTTATACGGCATTGGGTCAATGTCATGAACAGCTTGGTCAGTATCAAAAAGCGATCGAGCATTACGATCATTCCATTCGCTGTAATAAATTTCATCGTGAAGCGTATGTGGGTCGTGCGACGATACTTACGGCTCAGAAGCACTATGAAGAATCTAATCTTACGCTACAAAAGCTGTTGAATTTGTATGAAGATAAAGAATTTTTAGAGAAATTCAAGCCATTTCTACGTAAAGATGAACTTTTGATGGAAAAAATTTCAGTGTATATAGATCGTGCTATTAACTTTATTGCATTGAAAGAATACAATGAAGCGGAAGTTGAGAACGAACGTGCCAAGAGACTCACGCCTGTTCGACAGTTGATTCAGCTTAGAAACGGGTTCTTAGTGACGCTCAGTCCGAGGTTAGCAGCCGTTAAGGCAATACCGGATAACCTTAACATTGCGTCGCAACAGCCGAGTCTCGTATTTTTTTCTCTTAACATTCCCGCTAATGTTAGCAGTTTAAATGCGACAGCGGTGGTTTCTCGTGCTCTTTTTTAAAATTAACCATGGCGTAAAATAATATGCAGATAAATATAACAGCCGCTATTTCATACATGCGCGACAACTTCCATAAAGCTTACAGATATTATATAGAGGGTGGTTATCAAAATGGTTTTTTTGATTTTTTACTCGCTGATTCTCCTGAAGAGCTAGCAAAACTCTATATTGAAAGCATTGATACTGGAGACAAGTACCTATTTTCTGGAAATGATAAGCAAATCAAAAAAGCCATTGAATGTTATGAGGTAGCTCTTTCCAGCATTCAACGCTTAAGAAAAGAGTTTCCTAACTATCAGTTGCCATCTCCTCATTATCCGTATGCAACGCTTGCGTTTAGAGAGGCTTTTGTTTATACAAAATTGGGTAAATGTCATGGAAAACTCGGGCAGTATCAAGAAGCTATCGTGTATTATGATCGTTCTATTACCTGTCATAAACTTTGTCTTGAAGCGTATGTTGGTCGTACTCAAACTTTGATGATATTGAAGCAATATCAGGAGGCTATTGACACGTCACGAGAGCTACTTAATCTGTATGAAGATAAAGAATTTTTGGATAAACAAAGACCGTATCTTAGTAAAGATACATTTTTGGCAAATAAAATTTCAGTGTATATCGATCGTGCTAGTAACTTTATTGCATTGGGAAAGTATAATTTGGCGCAAGTTGAGCTTGAGTACGCTAAAACACGCATTTCTTCTCTTAAGTTGGTTGAATTAAAACAAAAGTTACCAATGACATTAAGTCAAGGGTTGTTAGCGGCTATAGCCTCCGTTGAGGAGAAGGTTAAGGTTAATAAAGAAAAATTCAATAACAAAATCCATAGTACGCCTGGTGAAGTAAAAATAATTCAGCGATCTAACAAATTTTTTCCTATGGGTATTAATGCGCATCTTAATACTAGTAATTTGACTAACTTGACAATGACTGTTCCTAATTATCCTCGTATTTGAGTTTTCTGTTAAGCTCAATTGTTACACGCGGTCGTTGTGTCTATATCATTACTGGCACAAATCTAGTCAATGCATTATCATTTCGCTTTTATTGATGTGGGTTTGTCCATGCATAAAGGGAGGCTGGTTGAGCGCAAACGTTTGCGTGTGCCGCAATTGGCAGCGGTCTATTATTATTGGTCGTATCGAATAGGCTTGATTCTATGTTTTGTTCTGAGTTGTGTTTGGTTGTGGCAAAAGTTGTATACCGCGCCAATCTTGCCAATTACCCATGTAAAAATTACGGGTGATTTTTCGCATATAACGCGAGAACATTTAAAATCGACGATCTTGCCCTATATCAATGATGGTTTATTACGTTTCGATCAACTGACTTTACAAGCGCAGCTTTTACAAAACCCTTGGATAGAAACAGCGACAATACGACGCGCTTGGCCTGATACTGTGTTTATAAATTTTACAGTGAGAACGGCGGTAGCACGCTGGGGGACTGATTCTTTATTAGATAATCATGGATATGTGTTTATTCCTCCTACGATTGATTCAGCATGGATGAAGTTGCCTATATTTCAAGGATCTATTGGACAGCAAAAAGAAATGATTGCCGCCTATCAAAGGATGCAAAGTAAGTTGTCGTCTTTGCAACTTACGATCGATCGTGTGCAATTGAGTCCACAGCATGCATGGAATATTCATCTCAGTAATAATCTATGGATTTATCTCGGTCAAGAACAACTCTATCGGCGTTTGCAGGAATTTATCGAAGTTTATCCACACTATTTAGCGTCGCAGATAGAAGGAATAGAGTCTGTTGATCTGCGTTATGTTCACGGCATGGCAATACGGTTTAAAAAACTATAGGATACGAGCGCAGCAGGATAGCTCTTCTATTCGATTATTTGAATCAGCGTGGTTAAGCGAATATGGCGAAAAAAGTAAATAGAAATTTAGTCGTTGCCTTAGACATCGGGACGTCTAAGGTCAATGCATTAGTAGGTGAAATTCAAGCGGATGGTATTGAGGTAGTGGGTGTTGGTACGTATCCTTCTAGTGGTTTAAAACGTGGCGTGGTTGTAAATATCGAAGCTACGGTTAACTCAATTCAGCAGGCGGTGGGTGATGCCGAACATATGGTTGGTTCCCCCATTCGTCATGTATACGCAGGGATTGCGGGCAATCATATTCGTAGTTTAAATTCGCACGGCATCGTCGCGATTGCTGATCAAGAAGTAACGCAAGACGACGTATTGCGTGTTATCGACGCGGCTCGAGCGGTTGCTATTCCAGCCGATCAAAAAATATTACATATTTTACCGCAGGAATTTATCGTTGATCATCAAGGGGGTATTCGTGAGCCGATTGGAATGTCAGGTGTGCGTTTAGAAGCGAAAGTTCATATGGTAACGGGCGCTGCGAGTGCCGCTCAGAATATTATAAAATGCGTACAGCGCTGCGGTTTAGAAGTTTCTGAAATTATTTTAGAGCAATTGGCGTCCAGTCATGCAGTGCTAACACAAGATGAAAAAGAACTCGGTGTATGTCTTGTTGATATCGGGGGTGGTACAACAGATATTGCTATTTTCCATGGCGGATCAATTCGTTATACCTCTGTGATCCCTATCGCTGGCGATCAAGTGACGCATGATATCGCGGTAGCTTTACGTATTTCTACTTGTAATGCAGAACAAATTAAAAAGAAATATGCTTGTGCTCTTGCTGATTTGGATACGGATGGTGATGATCTAATTGAAGTGCCCAGCGGCATTGGTGATCGTCTCATGCGTTCTATTAATAAGCGTATGCTGACGGAGGTTGTGGGCGCACGTTATGAAGAATTATTTATGTTGATTAGGGCGGAGTTACAAAAAAGTGGATTTAAAGATCACGTCACAGCGGGCATTGTATTGACAGGCGGTGCTTCAAATGTTATAGGCTGCTGTGAATTGGCCGAAGCAGCATTTAAATTGCCTGCACGTATCGGTTTGCCGCAGTATGTAAAAGGTCCGCACGAAATAATCAGTAACGGCATATATGCAACCGGTGTAGGTTTGCTACTGTATGGTTATCAACATCATCATGAGCAAAATAAGCCTGTTAGTACAAAGTTTCGTGGTGTTTTGAGTCGAATGAAGGGTTGGTTTCGTGACAATTTTTGACATCCTGATGTTAATGAGGAGTAGTTAATGAGTTCTCCAATAGTCGATTCAGTTGTCGCTGTAGCACGCAATGCGATTATTAAGGTGATCAGTGTTGGCGGTGGTGGCGGTAATGCTTTGGATTATATGATCGAACAGAATATTGAAGGTGTGGAATGTATTTGTATTAACACAGACTCGCAAGCGTTGCGTCATTCCAAAGCAGGCACTCTCTTACAATTGGGAGAACAAATTACCAAAGGTTTGGGTGCTGGTGCAAATCCTGAGATAGGTCGGCAAGCGGCTGATTTAGATCGAGAAAAAATTCGTGCCTTACTAGAAGGCGCTGATATGGTATTTATCACCGCCGGTATGGGAGGTGGAACAGGTACGGGTGCAGCGCCCGTGATTGCTGAAATTGCGAAACAGTTAGGAATCGTGACTGTTGGGGTTGTTACGTATCCCTTCAGTTTTGAAGGACGTAAACGTTTGCAGTTTGCTGAAACAGGTATTAAGCATTTGAGCCAGTTTGTTGATTCCTTGATTACGATTCCAAATGATAAGTTGATTGATGCTTTAGGTAAAAATGTCAGCTTATTAGAAGGGTTCAAAGCGGTTAATAATGTTTTATATGGTGCTGTGCTGGGTATTGTAGAATTGATTACTAAATCTGGGTTGATCAATGTTGATTTTGCCGACGTCCGTACCGTTATGTCAGAAATGGGTATGGCGATGATGGGAACAGGCACGGCTTCGGGTGAAGATCGAGCGAAGATAGCGGCTGAATTAGCGATTGCAAGTCCTTTGTTGGGCGATGTAAGTTTATCAGGAGCGCGAGGTGTTTTGGTCAATATTACTTCCGGTTTAGATTTATCTATGGGAGAGTTCTACGCGGTGGGCGAAGTTATTAAAAGCTTTACATCTGAAAACGCAACTGTGGTTATCGGTACTGTGATCGATTCTGATATGGCCGGAGATATCAAAGTAACAGTGGTTGCGACTGGATTGGGCGCTGTAGAAGGTACGACGACGACCGATGATCATTTGAACCCAATGACAATGCCTGGCGGAGATAGCTTTGATTACTATCAATTAGAACGTCCGGCTGTTTTGCGTCGCAAACAGGCTCTCAGAGCGACGGTTTCAGCTCGACCTACAACAGATCATCATGCTACGTTGGATAAAGAGTATCTCGATATCCCTGCTTTTTTACGTAAACAAGAAGAGGTTGAACAAGAGTGAATCATCCACATAAATCTGTTGCTCAGGCTGCATTATCTGTTTCTAATCAGCTGGTGCATTCAGATTTTTCTACGCAAGCATCTAGATTGAGCGAGTATCCTTTACACAGCGCGTTAGAAACCAGCGCATCGCATCAGAAGGGCGTTCTTAGGCAGCGCACGCTTAAGAATGTCATCAAGGCTACTGGTATTACTTTACACAGCGGTCAGATTGCTGTTTTAACCTTGCGACCCGCACCTATTAACACGGGAATTGTTTTCCGTAGAGTTGATCTAAAGCCTGTGGTAGAAATTAAAGCGCGTGCTGAAGATGTAAAAGAGACGACATTACAAACAACGCTTATTAAAAATGATACCCGTGTTGGCACGATTGAGCATCTAATGTCTGCTATGGCGGGACTGGCCATCGATAATGCTTACGTAGATATAACCGCTTCTGAAATTCCTATTATGGATGGCAGCGCAGCCCCTTTTATTTTTTTGATTCAATCAGCAGGTATTGAAGAACAGAGTGCGCCTAAGCGTTTTATTCGTGTTAAACGTCGCATAAAGGTATCGCAAGGTGATAAATGGGCCTGTTTTGATCCATTCGATGGGTTTAAGATTTCTTTTGAGATCGATTTTGATCATCCGCTTTTTCAGAATCGTAGTCAGAAGGCGAGTGTTGATTTTTCTGTTGCCTCTTATGTTAAAGAGATAAGTCGTGCTCGTACGTTTGGTTTTATGGCTGATTATGAGCGTCTACAGGAAGTTCGTTTAGCGCTTGGAGGTAGCCTAGATAATGCGGTAGTTTTTGATGGTGATCGCGTGTTGAATGAAGAAGGTTTGCGTTATGAAGATGAATGTGTACGCCATAAAATCCTAGACGCTGTAGGTGATTTATACTTGCTTGGATATAGCTTAATTGGATCATTTAGTGGTTATAAATCAGGTCATGCTTTAAACAATTTATTAATACGT